>JBGTBK010000193.1:0-3965 GCA_041749355.1 Sandaracinobacter sp.
TCGAGCTTCGGCGCCGGTTCGGCCGGCCAGCTGCTGAACAGCACCATCGTGCACAGCGCGACCATCACAGTCACCATCACGCCGACAAAGCCCAGCGGCGCCACCAGCGTGCCATAGAGGATCGCCGCCACCAGCACGGCAAGCACGCCAAGCGCCATGTTGCGCATCCGCCGGCCAACCGTCCGCGCCCCGCGCTTCAGCCGCTTGGTCGTCACGGCAACCGCATCCGGCGACTTCATCGTGCGCGCCAGCCACTCGTCATAGCGCGCAAGCGCATCGCGCGTCTCTGGCAGCATGCTCACGGCCTCAGCCCTCGATCGGGGTCAGCGGCTCGGCTGCGCGCGTCTTCCCCTCGATCTGCGCCATGCCTTCGGCCCGGGCGATATAGCCCTTCGACTTCTCGACCTCGCTCGACAGCGTGTTCACGGTCGTGCGCATCGATTCCAGCGCCTGCATCTTGAACGTGTCGATCGAATCCATGGTCTGGTAGATGTTCTGGAAGGCCTGTTTCAGCGTTTCCACGGGGATGGTGGAGCCGGCGGCCTGCTTGTGGATTTCTGCCGTCTGCACGCGCAACATGGTGCCTGTCGCGTCGATCACGTTCGCAGTCGTGGTGTTGAGCGCGGTGATCTGGTCAAGCACCAGCTTCTGGCCCGTCAGCGCCTGCGCCACCGTCACGGCCGTGCGCAGCGCCGACACGGTGGTGGTGCTCGCCCTGTCCACGCCCTTCAGCAGCTCGATGTTGTTCTTCTTCACCAGGTCAAGCGCCAGATAGCCCTGCACGCTGACGGCCATCTGGGTCAGCAGGTCGGTGGTGCGCTGGCGGGTGTAGAACAGGGCTGTTTCCCGGATCGCCTTGGCCTTGGCCGGGTCGCTCGTGTCCATCTCGATGGCGGCAGCCTCAAGCCGGGCGTCGAGCAGCTTCGACATGTGGATCATCTGCTCGAGCTTGCCCATCGCCTCCCACAGGGCCTTGCGCTCGGTGTCGATCGCCGCATTGTCGCGCAGCAGCTCGTCCTTGCCGTTGGCCAGGCTCTTCAGGATAGTGCTGATGTGGCCCTGCGCGCTCTTGTAGCTGTCGAAATAGTCCCGCGCCTTGTCGCCAAAGGGCAGGATTCCGAACAGCTTCTTGCGGGTCATCAGGTCGCCGCGCTTCGACGGGTCCAGATCCTCCACCGTGCGCCTGAGCTGGGTCAGGTCGGCGCCGATGCCATTGTCCTTGTCCATCGCCTTCACCGGGCGATCGAGGAAGCGGTTCGACTGGCCGGCGGCCTCGGCGATCTGCTGCTGGCCAAGGTTCGCCAGCCGGTCCACCTGCTTGCCGAACTCGGGGCTGTTGGCATCCTGCGCCACAAGCGTTGCAACGAACCCGTCCACCCGCTTTTCCAGCTCGGTCTTCTGGCTGTCGGTAATCGGAACAAGCCCTGCGGCTTCTTGCGGAGCAATCACCGCAACCGCTTCCGGGGCATCGAGCTTCAGCTTGGTTTCTTGAGCCATGTCATCTTTCTGGTGACGGGGGGCCTCTCTCGGCTCCAAGAATGGCCCCGGCAAGGCCAGTTCGCAAGGCCAGTTCGCGGCGTTTCCCGACATGGTTGCGCCAATGCGCGCCCCGGGTTACCCCCGCGCCATGGACTATCAGGGTTTCGACGGCACCCGTTTGCACGTGACCGAACTGGGCGAAGGCCCGGCCGTGCTGCTGCTGCACGGGCTGTTTTCCAGCGCCGAAACCAACTGGATCCGCTATGGCACGGCCCGCCGGCTGCTGGAGGCGGGCTTCCGCCTCATCATGCCGGATTTCCGCGGGCATGGCCTGAGCGATGCCCCGGAAGCGGCTGATGCCTGGCCGGAGGATGTGCTGGCGAAGGACATCGAGGCACTGGTCGACCAGATGAACCTCGGGCAGGACTATGTGCTCGGCGGCTATTCGCTGGGCGCGCGAACCGTGGTGCGCCTGCTGGCCCGGGGTGCCCGCCCGCGCGCGGCAATCCTGGCCGGCATGGGGCTGACGGGCATCACCAATGGTGCCGCGCGCGGCGCCTGGTTCATCCGCATGATCGAAGGCCGTGGCAGCTGGGAGCGGGGCACCGGCGAGTACGTGGCCGAGGCCTTCATGAAGGCCAGCGTGAAGAACCCCGACTCCATCGTCCACCTGCTGCGCGGGCAGGTCAGCACGCCGGCCGATGTGCTCGCCGGCTTCGACCTGCCGATCCTGCTGCCTTGTGGCGCCGACGACCAGGACAATGGCTCGGCCCCGGAGCTTGCCGACGCGCTGCCGAACGCCCGCTATGCCGAGATTCCAGGCAATCACATGGGCAGCGTGACGAAGCCCGAGCTTGGGCAGGTGATGGTGGAGTGGCTGGACGCGCTGTAGCGCGGGCAAGAGGGGGCAACGCAATGAGCAGGGGCAATCTGGCGGGCGCTGTGCTGCTTGCAGCGCTTTTGCTGCTGGCGGGCTGCAACCGCGACGCGTCCACCACCGCGCCGCCACGCCTGACCGAACCGGCGCAGGTGCCAGTGCAGACCTCGCGCGTGATCCTTCCCGTCAGCGTGGAATTGGCCGAACTCGAGAAGCTGATCAACGCGGAAGTGCCGCAGACGCTCTATTCGATCGACCGGCAGGAAAAGGTCTGCGTGCCGGCGGCGCGGATCACCGTCTGCCTGAAGCATGAGCGCCCCTGCAAGGGCGAGGCCTGCAAGGCGGTGCCCTGCAAGGTCGGCTTCCAGAAGGGGAAGGTGACGCCCGATCTTGGCTGCCGCGTTGTCGGCGCGGTCACCCGTGGGCCGATCCGGCTGACCGGCGAGGGCCCAGACATCCGACTGTCGATGCCGGTCTCGGCAAGCGTGACCGCCAAGGACGTCGGCAAGGTGATCAGCGAGACCGCGACCGCCGAGGCCGAGACAAGGGCCGTCATCCGGCTGGGCATGACGCCCGACTGGCAGCCGACCGCCAAGGTCGACATCGACTACAGCTGGACGGAAAAGCCCGGGATCGAGATGCTGGGGCAACGCTTCACCTTTGCCGGAAAGGCCGACCCGGAGCTCCAGAAGATCATCGCGAAGCTGGAAGCCAGGGTGCCCGAGCTGGTTGCCCGCCTGCATACGCGCGAGAAGCTGGAGTCCGCCTGGGCCAAGGCCTTCACCAGCCTCGAGCTCAACCACCGCAACCCGGAAGTCTGGCTGCGTCTGTCCCCGCAGCAGCTGGGCACGGGGGGCTACCGGGTGGCAGACGGACTGCTTGTCCTGACACTGGAACTGCAGGCCAAGGCCGAGACCTTTGTCGGGCCTCGCCCCGAGGATCCGGTGCCGACCGCGCTTCCGCCACGCTCCCGGATCGAAGGGCAGCGCGGCTTCCGCGTCTCTGCCCCGGTCATTGCCGACTATGCCGTGCTGGAGCCGGTGCTGGAAAAGGCGCTCGTGAAACTTGCCGCCAAGCCGATCGAGGTGCCCGCAGTGGGCGAGGTGGAGGTAAGCTTCGGTCGGCCCACACTCTATGCGACCAACGGCGGGAAGCTGGCGCTGGGGCTGGAGATCAAGGCCTCTGGCGCGGGCGGCCGCTTCCCGACGAAAGGCACCGTCTGGCTGACGGGCGTGCCATGGAACGAGCCCGGCTCGCCGGTCGTGCGCGTGCGGGACCTGTCGGTGGCCGGCGAAACCGACCGGATTTCGGGCAATCTGCTGCTTGCGGTTGCAACGTCGCCGTCCGTCATCGCCGAGATCGAGGCGGCGCTGTCGCAGGATTTTTCCCGCGATCTGGCCAAGCTGCAGGTCAAGATCGACAAGGCGCTGACCGACAAGCGGCTGGGCGATTTCGTGCTGAACGCGCGCTTTTCCGGGGTCGATTATGGCGTGGTGCAGCCGATCGGGCAGGGCGTCTACCTGCCCGTCCGCGTGACGGGCACGGGCGACATCCGGCTGGAGCCGCTGAGCGCCGAGGAGAAGGCCGAACGGGCCGAGGCGCGCGCGGC
>JBGTBK010000194.1:0-8149 GCA_041749355.1 Sandaracinobacter sp.
TCGCAGTTGCAGACTGGCCAGAAGTTCCCGACGGTGGGCAGCCAGTCAAAGGGCATGACCCGCAACGCCGACGGATCCTATGACGTGTTCTTCGGGCCGGAAGCGCCCGCGGGCAAGGCGGGCAACTGGCTGCAGACGGTACCCGGCAAGAGCTGGTTCACCATCCTGCGCATGTATGGCCCGCTGGAGCCGTGGATCGACAAAAGCTGGCGGCCGGGCGAAATCGAGCTGGTCGAATAGAGACATGTTCCGCGGAGGTCCCGGGCTTTTGCGAGTTCCGGGGAATTCCGGGGACACAATATTCGAATTCCGGGGACACCAGAATTCCGGGGACACAATGCACAATTCACAACGTCCAGCACTCGTCGTCCCAGTCCGCCGAACCGCTGCAGCGCAAGAGCAAACGAGTCCGGGAGCCAACCCTGTCCTACACCCCCCACACCTGCCATCCTCCCCCGTATGCCCCGCCACGCCGCCGGCAAATTCCCCCTGTCCTACAACCCCTTGTCCGATCTACGCGCGCAGGCGCACGCTCCCACGCGAGTCACCGTGAACTTTGGGAAGTTTCGCCGGCCTGCATCCCCGCTTTCGCCCCACAGGCGGTCTGGCTAGAGTGGCCCCATGCGCACCCTGACCCTCGCCGTCGCCGCCCTCTCCCTCGCCACCCCCGCCGCCGGCCAGACCGGGGTCGAGGCCGCCCTTCCCGAGATCCGCAAGGGCTTTGCGGACTGGATGCTCGACAACCATGTCCCCGGCCTCGTCTGGGGCGTCGTGAAGGACGGCAAGCTCATTGCCGTCGAAGGGATGGGCGTGCAGGACCTCGAGGCCCGCCGCCCGGTCACCGCCGACAGCGCCTTCCGCATCGCCTCCATGTCCAAGGCCTTCACTGCCTACGGCATCCTCAATTTGCAAGCACAGGGGAAGCTCACCCTATCCGACCCGGCCTCGAAGCACGTCCCCGAACTGTCGCCCTGGGCCGCCGGCATCACCGTCGGAAACCTGATGCACCACACCGCCGGCTTCGTCACCGACGACCCCTGGGGCGACCGCCAGCAGGTGCGGACGCCGGCCGAATTCACCGCCATGCTGAAGGCCGGCGTGCCGTTCAGCACTGCGCCCGGCAGCGCCTACGAATACTCCAACTTCGGCTACGCCACCTTGGGGCGCACGATCACCAACGTCTCGGGCAAGCCCTACCAACAGCACATCGCAGACACCGTCTTCAAGCCGCTCGGCATGCCCGCCACCACCTACGACGTCTTCGCCGTCCCCGACGCCCGCCTCGCGCGCGGCTACCGCTGGGAGAACGGCAAATGGTCCGCCGAACCCATGATGAAGGACGGCGAATTCGGCGCCATGGGCGGGGTCGTCACCACGGCGAACGATTACGCCAAATGGGTCGCCCACCTCCTCTCCGGCTGGCCCGCCGACGCCAACGCCGACGGCGCAGTCATCCGCGCCATGCGCACCGGCGGCGGCATCCCCCACACCCGCGGCCGTCCGGGCAAGGATGCGCCAGACTGCCGCATGACGATGATCTACGCTGCCGGCTTGATCTCCGGGAACGACTGCCTGCTCGGCACCGTCCTGTTCCATTCCGGCGGCTACCCCGGTTACGGCTCGCACATGCTCATGCTGCCCGAAAGCGGCGTCGGCATCTTTGCATTCAGCAATCGCACCTACGCCGCCCCGCTTGCGCCCGTCTGGGACGCGGCCGGCGCTCTCCAGCGCTCAGGCCAGCTCGGAAAGCGCGCCGTCCCGCTCTCGCCCCAACTCGCAAAGGCCTATTCCGAAGCCCGGCGCATGTGGACCGAGGGCCGGATCGACACCACGCCCGACATGCTCGCCGAAAACATGCTGATGGACCGCTCTGCCGCCAACTGGGCCGCCGAATTCGCCCGACTGAAGGGCGAAAGCGGCACGTGCGAAACAACCGCCCCGATCGTTCCGAACGGCGCCATGTCCGGCAGCTTCCAGTGGCGCTGCACCACCGGCCGGATCAACGGCCGCCTGCTGCTGGCTCCCACCGGCACAGTCCAGATCCAGGCGCTCAACCTCAGCCGCCCCTAGTCGGCCGGCAGCCACTCCGGCTTCAAGAGCTCCACCGGCTCGCCGTCGATGGTCAACGGTCGGTCGGCATAGTCCATCCGCACCAGTGCCATCTGCAGGTCCCCATGCCGCACGCCCCGGAGGTCGGCGGCGGGCTTGCCGTCGCAGGTGATCGGGCCGCCCGCACCGTCCGGCAGGCGCACCGCCAGCAGCCGCTTCCGAAGCTTGTCGCGATGGTGCATCCGCGCGGTGTTCTCCTGGCCGGTGTAGCAGCCCTTGGTGAAGCTCACGCCGTTCAGCTCCCGGGCGTTGGTCTCCAGCCACAGCAGGTCGTCCGCGCCGATCTCGTCGGCCTCGGCCAAGCCCAGCGGCAGCCGGTGCGCATGCCATTCCTTGAGGGATGCGCTGCCATCTGCACGCGCAGCCAGAAACCGGCTTCCAGCCCTCACATGCCGCGGATCCGCCGGATGCGGGCAGGGCTCGCCCCACTGCTGCCAGACGGCCAGATCGGGTTCGGGCGCAATCACCACCTGCCGCCGCAGCCGGAACATCGTCAACCGGCGGGACAAGGCGTCCAGCTGCGCGGCCTCCACATCCACCAGCACATCTTCGCCTTGCGCAAACAGGAACAGCTGGAACAGCGCCTTGCCCTGCGGGCTCAGCAGCCCGGCATGCAGCGGCTGCGCCTCGGTCAGCAGGGTCACGTCCTGCGTCAGCAGCCCTTGCAGAAAGGCGCGGGCGTCCGGCCCCGACAGGCGCAACACAGCGCGATTGTTCATGTGACACAGGGGCATCCCGCCATTAGATAGCGGGCATGGAAAAGGCTGCAACCTTCGAAGCGATCTGGCGCAACGGAACCGTCTGGCTGCCCGACGGCCCGACCGACTGCGACATAGGCGTGACAGGCGGCAAGGTGGCCGCAATCCTCCGCCGCGGCGAGGGCTCCGCGGCCGAAACGCGGGACTGCACCGGCCTCACCATCCTGCCCGGCCTGATCGACACCCAGGTCCACTTCCGCGAGCCGGGCCTGGAGCACAAGGAAGACCTGGAATCCGGCAGCCGGGCCGCCGTGCTGGGCGGCGTGACGGCCCTGTTCGAGATGCCCAACACCAAGCCGCTGACCGACACGGCAGAGGCAATGGCCGACAAGGTGGCGCGCGCGAAGGGCCGGATGTGGACCGACCATGCCTTCTACTTCGGCGCGACCGCCCAGAATGCCGAGCATATGGCCGAGCTCGAACGTCTGCCCGGCTGCTGCGGCGTGAAGATCTTCATGGGGGCGTCAACCGGCGACCTGCTGGTGCCCGACGACGAGAATCTGTTCCGCGTGCTGCAGCACGGCACCCGTCGCGTCGCCATCCATTGCGAAGATGAATACCGGATGCAGGCCCGCCTTGGCGAACGCATCGCCGGCGACCCCGCAAGCCACCCCGTCTGGCGCGACGACGACAGCGCGCTGCTTGCCACGAAGCGCGCGATCAAGGCGGCCCGCTCGGCGAAGCGCCGTGTCCACATCCTCCACGTCACCACCCCGCAGGAACTGGAGTTCCTGGCAGCCCACAAGGACATCGCCTCGGTCGAGGTGACGCCCCAGCATCTGACGCTTGCAGGCGAGGAGGCCTATCCCCGGCTTGGCACCCACGCCCAGATGAACCCGCCGATCCGCTCACGCTGGCACCGCGACGGGCTGTGGCACTGGATGGGCCAGGGCGTGCCGGATGTGCTCGGCTCGGATCACGCCCCACACACGCTGGAAGAAAAAGCAAAGGAATACCCCAACACGCCGTCGGGCATGCCGGGCGTGCAGACGATCGTGCCGCTGATGCTGAACCATGTCGCCGAAGGCCGGCTCAGCCTTGCCCGGCTGGTCGATCTGATGGCGTCGGGCCCGCAGCGGCTGTTCGGCCTCGTCGGCAAGGGCCGGATCGCCGCCGGCTATGATGCGGACTTCACCGTCGTCGACCTGAAAGCCCGCTGGACCATCGAGGACAGCTGGCTTGCCAGCCGCTGCGGATGGTCGCCGTTCACCGGCATGGCACTCACCGGCCGCCCGGTCGGCACCATCCTCAGGGGTGCGACAGTGATGTGGGAAAATGAACTGGCGGCATCCCCCATCGGCGTGCCATTGCTGTTCGAGGAAACACTGCGGACAGTGTGAAGCCACTGAGTGACGCCACTAAGTGAAGCCTCTGGGGAGAGTATGCCGATGACAAGCGTGACCTTCGCGACCGCCCGCGACATGAAGAGTGCAAGCGCGCTCGTCCTGTTCGTCGGCGACGGCGGGCAGTTGTCGGAAGGTGCCCGCAATCTGGATGCCGCAAGCAATGGCCAGGTGGGCCGCGCCATGAAGGCCGCGAACTTCACCGGCCGCCGCGGCAAGCTGCTGGAGATCCTGGCGCCGGCGGGCACTGCTGCTAGCCGCGTGCTTCTGGCAGGATTGGGCGACCCGGCCAAGGCCGACGCGCGCACATTCGAGGATCTGGGCGGGGAAACTGCGGCGCGGCTGCAGACGGCCGAAGCCGAGGTCGTCGCGGACTTTTCCGGAATCGCCGACCTGGGTGTCGACACCGGCGTGGCCGCCGCCCATTTCGCCCACGGCCTGAGCCTGCGGAACTGGCGCTTCGACACCTATCGCACCCGGCTGAAGGACGAGCAGAAAGCCAAGCTGAAAAGCGTGGTGCTGGTGGGTGCGCCAGACAGCGCAAAGGTCCATGCCGAGCGGCTACAGAAAATCGCGGAAGGCGTGAACTTCGCCAAGGAGCTGATCACCGAGCCCGGCAACATCATCTACCCGGAAAGCTTCGTGGAGCGGGTTCGCGCCAGGGTCGAGCCGCTTGGCGTCAAGGTGACCGTCCTCGACGAGAAGGAGCTTGCAAAGCTGGGGGCCGGATCGATGCTCGGCGTGGCGCAAGGCTCCGTCCGCCCGGCCCGCCTGCTTGCGATGGAATGGAACGGCACCGGAAATCCGGACGCCACCCCGCTCGCCCTTATCGGTAAGGGCGTCACCTTCGACACCGGCGGGATCAGCCTGAAGCCCGGCCCGGGCATGGAAGACATGAAGTGGGACATGGGCGGCGCAGGCGCGGTTGCCGGCATCATGGTCGCGCTTGCCGGCCGCAAGGCCAAGGCGCGGGTGGTCGGTGTGTGCGGCCTTGTGGAGAACATGCCCGACGGCAACGCCCAGCGCCCGGGTGACGTCGTTACCTCCATGTCCGGCCAGACGATCGAGGTTCTGAACACCGACGCCGAAGGGCGGCTGGTGCTGAACGACTGCATGACCTGGACGCAGCGCACCTACAAGCCGAAGGTGATGCTGGATTTCGCGACGCTGACCGGCGCGATCATCATCAGCCTTGCCCACCATTATGCCGGCGTGTTCAGCAACTCCGACGGGCTGTGGAGCAAGCTGGAAGGCGCCGGCAAGGCAGTGAACGACCTCGTCTGGCGCCAGCCCCTGAGCGAGCCCGGCGGCCATTACGACCAGCTGATCGACAGCCCGATTGCCGACATGAAGAATCTGGGCCCGCGCGAGGGCGGATCGATCACGGCCGCGCAGTTTCTGCAGCGCTTCGTCGACGAAGGCGTCGAATGGGCCCATGTCGACATCGCAGGCGCCGTGTGGCGCCCGAAGGCAGCCCCGCTGCACGACAAGGGCGCAACCGGCTATGGCGTGCGGCTGATCGACCGGCTGGTGGCGGACCATTTCGAGGGCTGAGCCACTGGACACCGATATCGGCTTTTACCACTGCACCCGGATGCCTGCGAACGAGGTCGCCGTTCGGCTGGCCGACAAGGTGCTCGGCCAAGGCAAGCGGCTGCTGATCGTCGGCGAGGCTTCGAGGCTGGAGGCGCTCGACCGGCTGCTCTGGACGTTCGGCGACAACAGCTTCCTGCCGCACGGGCGCGCCGGCGGCCCGCATGACGCGGACCAGCCGATCCTGCTGGCCGAGACCCCGGATCCTGCCAACGGCGCGACCCTGCTCTTGAGCCTGGAAGCCGGCATTCCCGCCGACATGGCGCCCTTCGAGCGCGTGTTGAACCTGTTCGAGGATGGAACGCCGGCGCACAGCCGCGCCCGGGCCGACTGGAAGGCGCTGGCAGATCGCGAAGGCGTGGCCCGCAGCTATTGGCAGCAGACGGAGCGGGGCGGGTGGGAAAAGCGGGCCTGATCGCACTTTTGCTGCTGATGGCAGGCCCGGCTGGCGCGCAGCAAATCGCAGACGATGCGATGCTGACGGCGGCTGACCCGGAAAGGATTGCAGACGCTGTTCGCCACTATGGCCGCCCGGCCGAGCTGGAAACCGATGAAGCTGGCGAGCCGACAATCGCCACAGGTTTCGGCGGCATCCGTGGCCGCATCTGGTTCTATGACTGCAACGAGCAGGGCAAGGCCTGTGTCGGGCTGCAGTTCCAGATCGGGATCGGCACGGAGCGCAAGCTGACGCTTGCCCAGGTGAACAGCTTCAACAGCGGCCGCCGCTTTGCGACGCTGAGCCTGGATGAGGAGGGCGACCCGATCCTCAGCCATGACCTGTCAATGGCACCACCGGGCATTTCCGCCGCCAGCTTCCGCGACACGCTGCAGCTGTTCGACAGCCAGGCAACGGAGCTGCGGCAGATGGTCGAGGCCCTGGAAAGGGCGCGCTAGGCGCGCCCGGACTCAACCGACCGCCGCGTTCAGGCCATCGTCGCGATGTTCACCGTGTCGGTGGGCCGCACCTGCACCCGCCGCCCGATCACGGGCACGTCGATCAGGGCGCCCGGGTTCTCGTGCACCTGCGCCAGGAAGCGGGCGCCGCTCTCCAGCCGGCCGATCAGCAGCGCGAAGGCCGGCACGCCCTTGTGGTGGATCACAGTGTAGGTCTCGATGGTGCCTGCGCCCTCGGGCTTTTCCACCAGCGGCGGGCTTTCCATGGCGTCGATCACCGCCTGGTAGCTGGCCGGATCCGTCCGCTCGAAGGGCTTCGGGCTCGTGCTCCACACCCCGAAGCTGTGCTTGGTGAGATAGCCGCCATTGGCGAACACCAGCCCCGGCGCGCCCGGATTGGCCCGGCATTTCGCAGCGACTTCGGCGATCCCGTGCATCGAATAGTTGTTCCCCGGCCCGCCGAAATAGGGAAGCCCGCCTGTCAGCGTCAGCCCGCGGGGGTCGTCATGGGCGATGCCGATCTCGTCGGCGGCGATTTCCACCGCACTCGAGAAGCAGCTGTAGAGGTCCATGTGGGCGATGTCGGCAGCCGTAAGGCCAGCCTGCTTCAGCGCGTGCGCCGCACCGATGCGGATGGCGGGCGAGCTGTGATAGTTCACCCGCTCGGTCATCAGGATCTTCTCGTGGGTGTCGGCTGACCCGTGCAGATGCACGCGCTTGGCGGCCGGCACCCCCAGCCGGTCGGCGGCTGCCGTGCTCATCAGCACAAGGGCTGCCGCCTGGTCGACGAACATGTTGGCGTTCAGATACTTGGTATAGGGGTAGCCGATGTAGCGGTTGTCGCCTTCGGGGGTGATGATTTCTTCGGCAGTGCGGGCAACCGGCAGCTGGGCATAGGGGTTTCCAGCCGCCACGGCCGAAAACCGCTCCATCATGCGGCCGACATGCTGGCGCTGCTCGACAGGCGTGCGGCCATAGTGGGCGGCAAGCGCCGTCTCGAACAGAGGGTAGATGTTCACTGGCAGCGCGATCCCATGCTGCATCTCGTGCGGGGTCGCGTAGCGGGTCTTTTCCGGCCACTGCTCGGCGTCGTCCGGGCTCTGCTCGGCCCAGTCGAGCGTCAGGCCGGCCTTCTGGGCGCGGGCCTGGCTTCGCAGCGGCTCGCAGCCCGTCAGCAGCACCACCTCATGCTCACCCTTGGTGATCGCCTCGAAAAAGTGGTTCACCAGCATCTGCGGGCTGTTGCCGCCCACCGGCCCGTAGAGGGTGCGCTTCGGGCTTGCGCCGATGCGCTTCGCCACCGCGAAGGGCAGATTGTTCTGCTGCCCGAAGGGCGCCCCGAAGCCCGAATCCTGGAACAATCGCACCACCGTCACGCAGTCGATCGCGGCCTCCACGCCCGCCGGTTGGGCCGCGCTTGGTGGCCTGTCCGCAGGTGATATCCTGGTCACG
>JBGTBK010000195.1:0-4635 GCA_041749355.1 Sandaracinobacter sp.
GCGCACCGGGCGCCCGGCCATCTCGGCTGTCACGCCCGCCTCGTCGATCCGCGCCGGCACCGCCTCGAACGCAACACCGGCGTCCCCAAGCATCCGCATCCGCGAAGCGCTCTCGCTCGCCAGCACGATCATTGGGCCTTCGTCCCCTCCTGCTGCTTCTCGTCCCGCACCGTCAGCATGTTCATCAACTCGGCAGCCGTCTCCTCGATGCTCCGCCGAGTCACGTCCAGAACGGGCCAGCCCCGGTCGGCAAACAACCGCCGCGCCGCGTTCAGCTCGGCCTTGATTCCGTCCGGGTCGGCATAGGCGGCCGAAAAGCCCGCCACATCGGCGCCAAGTATCCGCGCCCGTCGCACCTGCTCCAGCCGCTCGGCCGACACCGTCAGCCCAACCACGATGGGCCCCTTCAGCTCGAACAGCTCCGGCGGCAACGGCCGCGACGGCACGATCGGGATATTCGCCACCCGGTATCCTCGATTGGCCAGATACAGCGATGTAGGCGTCTTCGAGCTGCGCGAAACCCCGGCAAGCACCATGTCGGCTGCCTCCCACTCGTGGGGCAGCAGCCCGTCATCATGCTCCATCGTCCAGTTGATCGCCTCGATTCGCCCGAAATAGGCCGCATCCATCCGGTGCTGCCCGCCGGGCCGATTGCCGGCGCGCGTGCCCAGCATCCGCTCCAGCCCGGCAATCACCGGGTCCATCACCGGGATCACCGGCAGCCCAAGCGCCGCGCACCGCTGCTCGAGTCGCTCGCGAACCGAGCGCGCCACCAGCGTGTAAAGCACCAGCCCGGGCGATCGGGCGACTTCGTCCAGCACCCGCTCCAGATGCCCTTCCGACCTGACCATCGGCCAGTAATGCTTCACCGCATCCACCGCCTCGAACTGCGCAAGCCCGGCTTTCACCAGGCTTTCCAGCGTCTCGCCGGTCGAGTCCGAAACCAGATGCAGATGCAGACGTGTCACATGTTCCTCGCAAATGACCTTGGCGCACCCCCTGTGGACAATCCACCGGAAAACAGGGGGGATTCGCTGCACGAATCGACGAACCGGCAGGCCAGAATGCGTCAAGCACCAACACCACCTGCTCCATCAGAGGGGTTAATCCCATGTTATTCGCCTGTGTAAGCCGCCGAACCGGAAATCCACAGCCGGGGAACAAGTCCGATTCCCGTAACGCGAAAAGCCGCTTGGCCGCCTGATGCCCTGTGGACGCCCATGTGGACAACAATGCATCCCCATGATTCACCGCCTCATCACTGTCACAAAAAGACAAGGACTCTGAAAAGAGAATGAAAGGGAAAAGCCCATTTGCGCCGTGCCAAAGGGCTCGATAGACACAGCCCCATGACAACCCTTGAAACGCCCGTTGATGCCCGACACACCACATCCATCGCTGCGCTGGAGGTGCTGGCAGGCAAGGCCCTGACCCCGCCCCCGGTGTGGCTGATGCGCCAGGCCGGCCGCTACCTGCCCGAATATCGCGAACTCAGGGCCGACAAGGGCAGCTTCCTCGCGCTCTGCTACGACAGCGACGCAGCCTGCGAAATCACCCTCCAGCCGATCCGCCGCTTCGGCTTCGACATCGCGATCCTCTTCTCCGACATCCTGATCGTGCCCCATGCCATGGGCCAGGACCTCACCTTCACCGAAGGCGAAGGCCCGCGCCTCGCCCCGCCGCTGAAGGCCGCAGACCTCGAAGCCCTGCAGCCGGCACGGCACCACTATCTCCCCATCTGGGACACCGTTCGCAAGGTCCGCGCCAACCTCGCGCCCGACAAGGCGCTCTTCGGCTTTGCCGGCTCGCCCTACACGGTCGCCACCTACATGGTCGCAGGCGAAGGCTCCAAGGACCAGGCCGACGCCCGGCTGATGGCCTATGCCGATCCTGCCCGCTTCCAGGCCCTCATCGACCGCATCGCGGCCGACACGCTGCACTATCTTTCCGGCCAGGTCGATGCCGGCGCCGATGCGCTCATGCTGTTCGACAGTTGGTCCGGCAGCCTCGCTCCGTCCGAATTCGAGCGCTGGGTGATCGCCCCCACCGCCTGGCTCGTCGACGAGCTGCGCAAGCGCCACCCGAACACACCCCTTATCGGCTTCCCCCGCGGCGCCGGCGAAAAGGCCCCGGCCTATGCCCGCGAAACCCGCGTCAGTGCGATGGCAATCGACGAATCGACCGACCTGCGCTTCGTGGTCGCCAACACGCCCGACAGCCTGCCGCTGCAGGGCAATGTCGATCCGCTCGCGCTGAAGGCCGGCGGCGAACCGCTGGCCCGTGCGCTCGACGAGGTGCTCGAGATCATGCAGGGCCGCCCGCACATCCTGAACCTCGGGCACGGCATCGACCGCTTCACGCCAATCCCCCATGTCGAAGCGCTTCTCGCGCGGCTCAGGGGCTGATCGGCCATGGACTCGCTCGTCGGATGGCTCGGTGCCGCCTACATGCCGATGAAGGCCGCGCACGCGGTCGTCACCTTCTTCTGGATCGCTGGCCTCTTCATCCTCCCGCGCTATCTCGTGCACCAGGCCAGCGTCCCCGTCGGCTCCGACGAGGACATGAACTGGCGCGACCGCACGGCTCGCATCCGCCGCATCATCCTCACCCCCAGCCTCGTCGCCACCTGGATCCTCGGCCTCGCGGTCGCCACCAGCTACGGCTTCGCGGCCGCCGGCTGGATCCACACCAAGATCTTCCTCGTCATCCTGCTCTCGGGCTACCATGGCTGGATGGTCGGCCTCTCGAAGAAGATGGCGCGGGGCGAACGCCCCATCGCCGAGCGGTCCCTGCGCCTCTGGAACGAGGTGCCGGCCCTGTTCACGATCCTGCTGGTCAGCCTGGCGATCCTGAAGCCCTTCTGACCCCGGTTCGCCGGGTTTCGCCCAACTTCTGCTTGCGAAAGCTACGCAGCGGGCCTACCGCGCGGTCACGCGCTCCGTCCGGCAGCGCAGCTTTCCGCCAGCGCCCGCCCCTGATCCCATGGGCTCTGCGCCCGGCGTCCAAACACCCAGAAAGCCCAGATGCATCTCATCGAACTCAAGAAGAAGACGCCCGCAGACCTCGTTGCAATGGCCGAGGAGCTTGGCGTCGAACAGGCCTCCACGCTCAGGAAGCAGGACCTGCTGTTCGGAATCCTGAAGGCGTCTGCCGAAAGCGGCGAGGAAATCACCGGCTCCGGCACCATCGAGGTGCTGTCCGACGGGTTCGGCTTCCTCCGCTCGGCCGAAGCCAACTATCTCGCCGGCCCCGACGACATCTACCTGCAGCCCTCGCTGGTCCGCCGCTACGGCATCCGCACCGGCGACACCATCGAAGGCGAGATTCGCGCCCCCAAGGACGGCGAGCGCTACTTCTCGATGGTGAAGCTCACCAAGATCAACTTCGACGATCCCGAAACGCTTCGCCACCGGGTCAACTTCGACAACCTCACCCCGCTCTATCCCGACGAGAAACTCAACCTCGACAATGCCGACCCCACCACCAAGGACCGCTCCAGCCGGGTGATCGACATCATCAGCCCGCAGGGGAAAGGCCAGCGCGCCTTGATCGTCGCGCCGCCGCGGGTCGGGAAAACGGTGCTTCTGCAGAACATCGCCAAGGCGATCTCGGCCAACCACCCCGAAGTCTATCTGATCGTCCTCCTGATCGACGAACGGCCCGAGGAAGTGACCGACATGGAGCGGCAGGTCAAGAGTTCCAACTGCGAGGTCATCAGCTCGACGTTCGACGAATCCTCGTCGCGCCACGTCCAGGTCGCCGAGATGGTGCTGGAAAAGGCCAAGCGAATGGTCGAGTACGGCCACGACGTGCTGATCTTCCTCGACTCGATCACGCGCTACGCCCGGGCGTGGAACGCCGAGTGCCCCAGTTCGGGCAAGCTCCTTTCCGGCGGCGTCGACGCGAACGCCTTGCAGCGGCCCAAGCGGTTCTTCGGCTCGGCCCGGAAAGTCGAGGAGGGCGGATCGCTGACGATCATCGCCACGGCCTTGATCGACACCGGCAGCCGCATGGACGAGGTGATCTTCGAGGAGTTCAAGGGCACCGGCAACCTGGAAATCCTGCTCGACCGGAAACTGGTCGACCGTCGCGTCTGGCCGGCCATCGACATCAACCGCTCGGGCACGCGCCGCGAGGAGATGCTGCTCGACCCCGAGGAGCATCGCCGCATCTGCATCCTCCGCCGCGTGCTGAACGACATGAACCCGCCCGACGCCATGGAGCTGCTCGTCACTCGGCTGGCCAAGACCAAGAGCAACGCCGAGTTCCTGATGAGCATGAACATGAAGTGATATTGCAGCGCGGATGAAGAAGATCGTCTTCAAGTTCCTTGGCGGCCCCAAGGACGGCGAGACCCTCATCGGCCGGCTCGGCGGCCAGAACGAGGCGCAGCGATACTACCTGCTGGCCTATCGCGGCAGGCTGGGCCAGCAATTCCACGCCGCTTCCGACTTCGCCGTCGAGGCGCTCGCCCAGCCGCAGTCGGCCGACGACCAGGCGCGCCGCTTCCAGCGGCACGTCTACGAAATAATCGACAACGTCGAGGACGAACAGAAGGTGTTCATCAGGGCGAGGTACGTTCAGCCCGGCCGTTCGCGAGACGCCGGCTGAGCGCGCCGCCGCTGGACGAGGGGC
>JBGTBK010000196.1:0-3453 GCA_041749355.1 Sandaracinobacter sp.
TCGAGGGTGTGCAGGCGGCCTTCAACGCGGGGGCCGCCGGCGGCAAGAAGGTCTCGCTCGCCGACCTCATCGTGCTTGGCGGCTGCGCGGGCGTCGAGGCGGCGGCGAAGGCTGCCGGCCATTCGGTGACGGTGCCCTTCACGCCTGGGCGGACAGATGCGTCGGACGCAGAGACCGATGCCGACAGCTTCGCCGTGCTGGAGCCGAAGGTCGACGGCTTCCGCAACTTCATCAGTGGAACGCCCTGGCAGTCGGCCGAGGAAGCCCTTGTGGACCGGGCGCAGCTGCTGACGCTGTCGCCGCCGGAAATGACGGTGCTGCTGGGTGGCCTGCGCGTGCTCGGCGCGAATGTCGTCGGCTCGACCGATGGAGTGTTCACGCAGCGGGTGGGAACGCTGTCGAACGACTTCTTCCGCAACCTGCTTGCCTCCAGCCTCGAGTTGGTCTGGGCGCCGGAGGGCGACGGGCGCTTCGTGGCCCGCCGCCGCGCGACGGGCGAAAAGGCCTGGACCGCGACGCGGGTGGACCTGCTGTTCGGCTCGCATTCCGAGCTTCGGGCGCTGTCGGAAGCCTATGCGACCGATGACGCGGAGGGTCGCTTCATCGCCGCCTTCGTGAATGCGTGGGTGAAGGTGATGGAGGCTGACCGCTTCGACCTGCGGTAGCCGTCGGACGGACCCGCGTTCGACGGCAAAGCCGCCGAAGCGGCCCGCCGGCCGCGCGTTTCGGCGAGTCCACAGGCCTTCGACGGATTGCGATGCAATCCGTCGCCAGGCTGTGGCCGCCTACACGCGTTCGATGATGATCGCAGGCGCCATGCCGCCGGCCGCGCACATGGTCACCAGCCCGCGCTTGAGATCCCGGCGCTCCAGTTCGTCGAGCACGGTGCCGATGAGGATGGAGCCAGTGGCGCCGATGGGGTGGCCTAGTGCGATGGCGCCGCCGTTCACATTAACCTTGTCGCGGTCCAGCCGGAGGTCGCGGATGAACTTCTCGGCGACCACGGCGAAGGCTTCGTTGATTTCCCACAGGTCGATGTCGTCGACGGTGAGGCCGGCCTTGGCCAGCACCTTGCGGGCCGCCGGCACCGGCGCGTTCAGCATCAGCGTCGGGCAGTCGCCCATGTTGGTCATGGCGACGATCCGGGCGCGGGGCTTCAGGCCGTTCTTTTCGGCATAGACGCCCGAGGTGACGAGGACTGCGCCTGCGCCATCGACCACGCCCGAGCTGTTTCCGGCATGGTGGACATGGTCGATCTTCAGATCCGGGTATTTCTGGTTGATGAGCTTGCGGAAGGTGGTTCCGCGCTCGTCCAGCGGGACGTCGGCGATCTTGGTGAAGCTGGGTTCCAGGCCGGCAAGGCCTTCGGCGGTGGTCTGCGGGCGGGGGAATTCCTCATGGTCGAGGGCAACCGAGCCATCCTCGTTGAACACCTTCACCAGCGACTTCGCGAAACGGTTTTCGGCGATGGCCTGGGCTGCGCGCTTCTGGCTTTCGAGGCCGAGCGCGTCGACGGCTTCGCGGCTGATGCCCTCCATGCTGGCAATTGCGTCGCCGCACACGCCCTGGTGGGACTGGGGGTGGATC
This sequence comes from Sandaracinobacter sp., assembly GCA_041749355.1. GTDB lineage: Bacteria > Pseudomonadota > Alphaproteobacteria > Sphingomonadales > Sphingomonadaceae > Sandaracinobacteroides. The sequence continues at coordinate 1,588 of JBGTBK010000196.1, forward strand.
TTCTGCAGGTGGGCGTTGCCCGAGCCCATCATCATGGGGGCCATGCCCGCCGCGCGCTCTTCCTGCGCCATGGTGGTGGTGAGCGACATCATTTCGGTGCCGCCGGCAACCACGCAATCTTCCATGCCGCTCATGATCTGGGCGGCCGCCAGGTTCACCGAGGTGATTCCGCCGCCGCAGAAGCGGTCGAGCGTCATCCCCGACGAGCGGATGTCATAGCCGGCATCGAGCGCCGCCATGCGGCCGAGGTCTCCGCCCTGCTTGCCCTTTTGTGTGGAGGTGGACCAGATCACGTCGTCCACGGTCGAGGTGTCGAGGCCGTTGCGCTCGGCGATGGCCTTGAGCACGGTCGCCGCCAGATGCTGGGGGTGCAGGTGCGAAAGCGCGCCCTTGCCGGGCTTGCCGGCTCCGCGGGGCGTGCGGGCGGTGTCGATGATATAGGCGTCGGCCATGTGGAGTCTCCTTCGCGGGTCAGCGTTAGGCGTGTCGGCTGCGCGGCCTACTGTGCGAATCGCGAGGAATTGCGCGGCTTCGGGCTGGGGCATGGGAGGGGGAGAGGAGAGCAACCATGAAGGCAATTCGTCTGCGGCACCCGGCTGGGCCCGACAATCTGAAGCTGGAGGAAATGACGGCACCGGGCGATCCGGGCGCGAACGAGATCAAGGTTGGGCTCAGGGCCTCCAGCCTGAACTACCACGACTATATCGTGGTGATGGGCGGAATCCCGACGCCGGACGGGCGAATCCCGATGAGCGACGGGGCCGGCGAAGTGCTGGCCGTGGGCCCAGGCGTGACCGACTACAAAGTCGGCGACGCAGTGGTCTCCACCTTCTTCCCCAACTGGCTGGATGGCCGCGCCATTCCCGGCGGCTTTGCCGGTGTGCCCGGCGACGGGGCCGACGGTTATGCGGTGGAGGAAGTGATCGCGCCTGTGACGGCCTTCACCCACGCGCCCAAGGGTTACACCCATGCCGAGTCGGCGACGCTGACCTGCGCCGGGCTGACCGCCTGGCGGGCGCTGGTGACCGAAGGCCAGCTGAAGGCGGGAGAGACCGTGCTGGTGCAGGGCACCGGCGGGGTTTCGATCTTCGCGCTGCAGTTCGCCAAGATGTTCGGCGCAACCGTGATCGCGACCAGCAGCTCGGACGCCAAGCTGGAGCGGCTGAAGGCCATGGGGGCCGACCATCTGATCAACTACAAGACGACGCCCAACTGGGGCAGCGAGGCGGCCAGGCTGACTGGCGGCGGGGTCGACCATGTGGTGGAAATCGGCGGGGCGGGAACGCTGCCCGAAAGCATCAATGCCGCCCGGATCGGCGGGCACATCAGCCTGATCGGGGTGCTGGCCGGCTATGCGGGCCCGGTGCCGACGATGCTGCTGATGGCCAAGCAGATCCGCCTGATCGGGATCACCGTCGGCACCCGGCGCGAGCAGCTGGACATGATCCGCGCGATCGATGCCAATGGGCTGAAGCCGGTGATCGACCGCCACTTTCCGCTGGCCGAGCTGGGTGCCGCTTTCCGCCACCAGGAATCGGGCACGCATTTCGGGAAGATCTGCGTGGATATCTGAAGCGCTACCAGCGTTCGGACCAGGGCCTGACATCAAGCTCGTGGGTCCAGGCCGTGCGAGGCTGGCGGTGCAGTTGCCAATAGGCCTCGGCGATTGCGTCGGGCTGGAGGAGTCCGTCATCGGCCTTGCGGGCGTAGATGTCGGGGAACTGGTCGCGGATGAAGGCGGTGTCGATTGCGCCGTCGATGATGCTGTGGGCGACATGGATGTTCTGCGGCCCCAGTTCGCGCGCCATGGACTGGGCGAGCGCGCGCACCGCATGCTTGGCGCCGGCAAAGGCGGCGAAGCCGGCG
>JBGTBK010000197.1:0-2769 GCA_041749355.1 Sandaracinobacter sp.
CGCCGCCGGGATCGCGCGGCGCTGTGCGCACCTGCTGGACGGCGTGCAGTGGGACGGGCCGAAGCCCGAAGGCCGCGCCATCTTCACCGGTGGGATTGAAGGGCTTGCGCCGCTGCGTCCGGCGCTGCACGGCTTCGGCCTCACACAGGTGGAGGGGCTTTGATGGCGGTCGACGACGCCGAACTTCTGGAGCGGATGCGCAACAAGAAGGCGCCGACAACAGCGCTGTTGGGCCTCTATCTGGAGGCGATCGACAGCGCGGCCGGCACCACGCGCTACCGGATGGAGGTGACCCCCGAATTCTGCAACCCGATGGGAAGCCTGCAGGGCGGGATCGTGACCACCGCGCTGGATGATGCCGCCGCAACCGCGGTGATCGTGAAATCGCAGCGCCGGGTCGGCGTGCCGACCATCGAGTTCAAGGTCACCTTCCTTGGGCCGGCGAAGGTGGGCACGACCGTCTGGTTCGAAGGCCGGGTGCTGAAATTCGGCCGCTCCATCGTGTTTGCCGAAGCCGACATGGTGGACGGCGCGGGCAAGCTGCTGGCGCGCATGTCGACGAGCGTGATGGTGGTGGATATCGAGGGGCCCGGGCTGTTCGCCGACGGGTCGGGAAAGGTGGAACGGCAATGACCGAAGCAACCCAGACTGAAGCAACTGGCGAGGTCCTGTTCTCCCGCGAAGGCCGCGTCGGCCTGGTCACACTGAACCGGCCGCAGGCGCTGAACGCGCTCAATCGGGCGATGTGCGTGGCCCTGCACCGGCAGCTGCAGGACTGGGCCATGGACGATGCGGTCGAAGCCGTGGTGGTGGAAGGCGCCGGCGACCGGGCTTTCTGCGCCGGCGGCGACGTTGTCGGCCTTCACCGCGACGGCCGCGCCGGCGCGCCGGGGTGGGAGAATTTCTTCCACGACGAATATCGGATGAACCAGGCGATCGCCCACTATCCCAAGCCCTATGTGGCGCTGGTCGATGGCATCAGCATGGGCGGAGGTGTCGGCATTTCGGTCCACGCCCCCTATCGCGTGGGCACCGAGCGCACGCTGTTCGCCATGCCCGAAACCGGAATTGGCCTGATCCCCGATGTGGGCGGCACCCATGCGCTGCCGCGCTTCCCCGGCGAGTTCGGCACCTGGGCGGGCCTCACCGGCGCGCGGGTGAAGGGCGGGGACTGTGTCGCGATCGGCTACTGCACCCATTTCGTCCCGTCGGCCGAAATCCCGGCGCTGAAGGAGCGCCTGGCGCACAGCCACGAAAGCATCGCCGAAGTGCTCGCCACCTTCGACAGTGATCCCGGCGAACTCACCCTTCCGGGCTTGCGCGACGGGATCGATTATCATTTCGGCCACAACAGCGTGGAAGCGATCCTGGAAAGCCTGGATGGCGGCGACGACTGGGCACAGGCGCAGGCCGCCACCATCCGCGCGATGAGCCCGACCAGCTGCAAGCTGACGCTCCACGGCCTGCGCGAAGGCGAAGGCGCCAGCATCGAGGCCTGCCTGCAGCTGGAATACCGCATGGTGAGCGGCATCAAGCAGGGCCATGACTTCTTCGAGGGGGTGCGCGCCCAGCTGATCGACAAGGACCGCTCGCCCAGATGGGCGCCCGCCGCGCTCGCCGATGTCGATCTTGCCCCCTATCTCGCAGAGCCCGCCTGGGGAGACCTGACCTTCGACTGAGGTTGCAGTTTGCCCGGGGCCCGGCATTCAGGGCTTCGCAACAGGAAAGGCTTGAACCCCATGCAGATGCTCTCCCCCGAAGCCGCAAAAGCCCTGATCGGAACCGACCTCGGCGCGTCCGACTGGTATCTGATCGACCAGGAGATGGTGAACAAGTTCGCCGACCTGACGAACGACCACCAGTTCATCCATGTGAACCCGGACATGGCGAAGATGACGCCGTTCGGCGGCACCATCGTGCACGGCTTCTTCACCCTTTCGATGCTGGCCGGGCTGCAACCCGAAGGCGCGATCGTGCTGGAGGGCATCAAGATGGGGGTGAACTATGGCTGCGACCGCATCCGCTTCTTGGAGCCCGTGCCGGTGGGCAGCCGCATCCGCGCGCGCCACAAGCTGAAGGCGGTGGACGACAAGGGCGGCGGCCGCTGGCTGCTGACGAGCGAAGTGACCATCGAGATCGAGGGCAAGGAAAAGCCCGCGCTCATCGCCGACTGGCTGGGGATGCAGTTCGTCTGAGCCGGATCAGGTGAGCTTTATCAGGTGACCGCGGCCCGCACATGATGCTCGGGCCTGTCCCAGGCCCTGGTCTCGCAGATGCCGGCCAGCAGGTCGACGGCGTCGACCACGTCGATGTGGCGCAGCGTCAGCGGGGTGAGGCCGAAGCGCAATATGTCGGGCGCACGGAAATCGCCCACCACCCGCGCCGCCTTCAGCGCCTGCATCATCGGATAGCCCATCGGGTGCGCGAACGAGACATGGCTTCCGCGGGAAGGCGCGTCGCGCGGGCTTGCGAGCGTGAAGCCCTGGCCGGCGCAGCGCTCCTCCAGGCAGGCGATGAACAGCTCGGCAAGCTGGATCGACTTCTGCCGGATCGCAGCCCTGTCGGCCTGCAGCATCAGATCGACGCCGACTTCCAGCGCGGCAAGGCCCAGCACCGGCGGGGTGCCGCACTGGAAGCGGTCGATGCCGTCGGCCGGCCGGTAGCCGTCCTCGAAGTCGAAGGGCCGCGCATGGCCGAACCAGCCCGACAGCACCGGCGTTGCGGTGTGGTGGCGGGTGCTTGCGAACAGGAAGGCCGGCGCGCCGGGGC
>JBGTBK010000198.1:0-4034 GCA_041749355.1 Sandaracinobacter sp.
TACACCAGCCTGCGCTTGCCCATGGTCCACAGCCCGCGGCTCGGCGGTGCTTGCCGCAAGCCTGTTCCACTTCGGCGAGGCCAGCATCGCAGACGCCAAGCGCGCCCTGATGCGGGCCGGCGTTCCAGTCCGCCCACCGGCGGACCAGCCCGGCATCCGCCCTCCGGAAACCGAAGAGGTGCGCGCATGAACGACATACTCGAACGGCTGGAGCAGCTGATTGCCGCCCGCGCGGCCGACGGCTCGCCCGACAGCAGCTATGTCGCCCGCCAGATGGCAAAGGGCCCGCTGAAGCTTGCCGAAAAGCTGGGCGAAGAGGCGGTGGAAACGGTGATTGCGGCCGTCGCCCAGGACAACAAGGCGCTTGCCGCCGAGGCGGCCGACCTGCTCTTTCACCTGCTCATGGTGCTGACCGCCCGTGGCGTGCCCCTGTCCGCCGTCCTCAAGGAACTTGAGCGGCGCGAAGGCAAGTCCGGGCTCGACGAAAAGGCCGGGAGATCGAAATGACAGTCGCCAACGGAACCCCCTACGACGAGGGCAACATCTTCGCCCGCATCCTTCGCGGCGAGATCCCGGCAAAACCCGTGTTCGAGAACGAGCACGCCTTTGCCTTCCACGACATCAACCCCCAGGCCCCGATTCATGTGCTGGTGATCCCCAAGGGTCCCTATGTGTCGATGGCGGATTTCAGCGCCAATGCGCCCGACGAACTGGTCATCGGCTTCTGGCGCGCGGTCGGCGAAGTCGCCCGCCTGCTCGGCCTCGAACCCGGCGGCTACCGCCTGCTCGCCAACGCCGGCACCGACAGCCACCAGGAAGTCCCCCACCTGCATGTGCACATCTTCGCCGGCCGGCCGCTCGGCCCGATGCTGGCACGGTAAACACAGCGGCAAGGTTTATGTGGATGCCCGCTTGACTGTGTGACCAAGGGTTATCACGGTCGCGGCCACAAACAGGCGCCCACAGGGGAGGAGCGCCTGCCCAATCGGGTTCAGGAGACAGGCATGATTTTCTGGCGCGTGAAGCCACTCGACGACATTCTTGCGACCGCGGAACGAAAGGCGCTCACCCGGACGCTCGGGGCCTTCCAGCTCACCATGCTGGGCATCGGCGCAATCATCGGCACAGGCATCTTCGTCCTCACGGCCGAAGCCGCAACCAAGGCCGGCCCGGCCATGATGATCAGCTTCATCATCGCGGCAACCGTCTGCGCGCTTGCAGCGCTGTGCTACGCCGAAATGGCCTCGATGATCCCGGTCTCGGGCTCGGCCTACACCTACAGCTACGGCACCATGGGCGAACTCGTCGCCTGGGTTGTCGGCTGGGCGCTGGTGCTGGAATATGCGATCGCGGCCTCGGCCGTTTCCGTCGGATGGTCCGGCTATATGGTTCGATTGGTTGAGGAAATCTTCAACATAACCGTGTCGCCCCAATTCACCAACGGCCCGTTCGACCGGACACCGGGGCTCATCAACCTGCCGGCGATGGGCATCGGGCTTCTTTGCATGGGCCTGCTGATCGTCGGCACCAAGGAAAGTGCCCGCTTCAACACCTTCCTGGTGTTCATCAAGGTGGCCGCGCTCGCCCTCTTCATCGCGCTTGCGATCCCGGCGATGGACGCCGCCAATTTCGAGCCCTTTGCTCCCAACGGCTTCTTCGCGAAGAACGTTGTCGACCCGATAACCGGCAACATGGTGACGGTTGGCGTCGCAGCCGCTGCGGCCTCCATCTTCTTCGCCTATGTCGGCTTCGACGCCGTTTCGACCGCGGCGGAAGAAACCATCAACCCGCAGCGCAACATCCCGATCGGGCTCATCGGCTCGCTCGCCATCTGCACCGTCATCTACCTGCTGGTCGCAGCCGGCGGCATCGGGGCGGTTGGCGCACAGCCCTCGGGCGAACTCGCCTCCTCCAAGGAAGCGCTCGCCTATGTGCTGCGCGAGATCGGCCATGGCTGGGCCGGCGACCTGGTCGCAATCGCGGCCGGCATCGCGCTGCCCTCCGTGATCCTCATGATGATGTTCGGGCAGACCCGCATCTTCTTCACCATGAGCCGCGACGGCCTGCTGCCGGGCGTCTTCTCGAAGCTGCACCCGAAATACGGCACGCCGCACGTGGTCACCTTCGTCACCGGGGTCTTCGTGTCCGTGTTCGCGGCCCTCTTCCCGGTGGGTGCGCTTGCCGACATCTCCAACTCGGGCACGCTGTTCGCCTTCGCGCTTGTCGCCATCGGCGTGATGATCCTGCGCCGCACCCAGCCCGAGCGGGAGCGCCACTTCCGCACCCCCGCGGTCTGGATCGTGGCCCCGCTGGCAACGGCCGGCTGCGTGTTCCTGTTCACCCAGCTGTCGGGCTACACTGAACTCATGTTCCTTGCCTGGGCGGCAATCGGCCTCGTGGTCTATTATTTCTATGGCTACCGGAAGAGCCATGTGGCGAATCCGCATCTGGCGCCTGCCGAATAGGGCAGGCCTTCATAAAGGACCTTGGCGGCGGCGTCCCCGGGACGCCGCCGCTTTCGTTTCTTGATTGTTCAGCAATCCTGACCTATAGGCAGCCGCGCAGCGATGGCCTCCGCCCGGTTCCCCGGGCGTGCGAGGAGCCCAGTCGCCGGGGCGCGTGATCGACGCGGGGGACATCCGATCCCCGAACCGACCCCGGGTTACCGCTGCACCTCCTTGCGACATTCCTGCCACGCGGGATGTCTGACCGGCTCAACCGCCACCCCCCTTGCCCTCTGGCGAGGACGGGGTTTGCGGGCGGGTCAGACCTGAAAGACTGTATCTTGACCACTTTTGAATCCCTGGGCCTCGCCCAGCCCCTGCTCGCAGCCCTCGAAGACGAAGGCTATGTGAACCCCACCCCCATCCAGCTGCAGGCGATCCCGCCCGCGATGGCAGGCAACGACCTGCTCGGCATCGCGCAGACCGGCACCGGCAAGACCGCTGCCTTCGCGCTGCCCATCCTGCACTATCTGATTGGCAACCCGGCCCAGCGCCGCAAGATGGCGCCCCGCGTCCTCGTGCTCGCCCCCACGCGCGAACTCGCAACCCAGATCGCCGACAGCTTCCGGGCCTATGCCCGCTTCATCAAGCTGAACGTGATGACCGTGTTCGGCGGCGTGCCCATCCCGCGCCAGGAAAAGCAGCTGGCAACCGGCGTCGACGTTCTTGTCGCAACTCCCGGCCGCCTGCTCGACCTCGTCGACCGCCGCGCGCTCCTGCTCGACCAGGTCGAAGTGCTCGTGCTCGACGAAGCCGACCAGATGCTCGACCTCGGCTTCATCCACAGCCTGAAGCGCATCGCCCAGATCCTGCCGCGTCAGCGCCAGAGCCTGTTCTTCTCGGCCACCATGCCGACCGCGATCGCCGAACTCGCCGGCCGCTACCTCACCGATCCGGTGAAGGTTGCCGTCGCGCCCGTCGCCTCCACGGCCGAGCGCGTGCAGCAGCATGTGACCTTTGTGAATCAAACCGAAAAGCAGGCGCTGCTCACCATGACGCTGCGCCAGCCGGAATTTGCCAAGTGCCTGGTGTTCACCCGCACCAAGCATGGTGCCGACCGCGTGGTCCGGCACCTGATCGGCGCCGGCATCCGTTCGGCCGCGATTCACGGCAACAAGAGCCAGCCGCAGCGCGAGAGGGCCCTGGAACAGTTCAAGAAAGGCGAGATCGGCGTGCTTGTCGCAACCGACATCGCAGCCCGCGGAATCGACATCGATGCCGTCAGCCACGTCATCAACTTCGAACTGCCCAACGTGCCCGAACAATATGTGCACCGCATCGGCCGCACCGCCCGCGCCGGCCTCGACGGCATCGCGCTCAGCTTCTGCGCCCCCGATGAAAAGCCCTATCTGAAGGACATCGAGAAGCTCACGCGGATGAAGATCGATGCGATGCCGCTTCCCGACAATTTCCTGAAGGAAGCCGCCCGCCTGCCCAAACCGCTGCCCGTCACCGACGAGCGCGACCGCTCCGACGATGCGCGTCGCGGCGAAGTGGGCCGGCACAAGCATGCGCCGCAGCGCTTCGGGG
>JBGTBK010000199.1:0-4172 GCA_041749355.1 Sandaracinobacter sp.
CGCCCGCAAGCGCGACTGCGCGCCGGCCGGAGGCCGCCCCCGCGGAGGGCTACGCCCGCGAGCGCAAGTTCAGATAATTCCCCCGCCGATCGTCAGGCGCACGAGCGCCACCGCGATCACCACGAGGTTCAGGATCTGCCCCTCCTTGCGGGAGGAAATCAGGCCCAGCACCAGGCCAAGGCCCGCCACTGGAATCACGAACCAGTTGGCCCAGCCGATGAACGGAATGATCCCGAACAAGGCGACAATACCGGCTGCGATACCGATCAGCAGCGACAACACATTCAACATCTTTGCGAGCTCTCTTTCGACTGGAAGGGCCCCGCTCTCTCGAGCCAAGATATGGCCCCGCGCGGTGGAACTTCAATGGGAGTGCCTGTAGGGAGGCGGCATGACCCGAATCCCCCCCGCCGAATGGGCCCCGCAGCGCGCCCTGTTCCTTGGCTTTCCATCCGACGGTTCGCTGTGGGAGGAGGATCTGGAGCCTGCCCAGGCCGAAGTCGCAGCGCTTGCCCGCACGCTTGCGGCCGCTGTGCCGGTGCTGCTGCTGGCGAGCAGCTCGCAGGCCGCTGCTATTGCAACGCGCCTTGTGCCCGAAGCGACCGTCCACGAAATCCCCTTCGGCGACATCTGGCTGCGCGACACCGGCCCGGTCTTCACCGGGTCTGAATCCTGCGCCCGGTTCCGCTTCAACGGCTGGGGTGGTAAATATGATCTCGCCCACGACGACACCGTCGGCGCCCACATGGCCGGGCTGGTTTCGGCTGCTGTCGACGAGCACCCGATCATCCTGGAAGGCGGCGCCATCGAGTATGACGGCCAGGGCCTGCTGCTGACCACCGAGCAGTGCCTGCTGAACCCCAACCGCAACCCGGGCTGGACCCGTGCGGCGGCCGAGCAGGCATTGGGCCGTGCACTGGGCGTCCGCCGGATCGTCTGGCTGGGCGACGGCCTGCTGAACGACCACACCGACGGCCATGTCGACAATCTCGCCCGCTTCGTGGGCAGCGGCACGGTTGCGCTTCCGGTCGCGACCGACCCGGCCGATCCCAACGCCGCCGTCTTCGCCGATGCGGCCGCCCGCATCCGCGCGGCTGGCCTGGTGGTCGCCGAAATCCCCTCGGTCGGCGCTTACGAGATGGACGGCGAACTGGTGCCGGCTTCCTACATGAACTGGATCGTTTCCAACTGGCAGGTCGTGGTGCCGCTTTATGGGGCGCCGAACGACGAAGCCGCGGTCGCTGCCGTGAAGCGCTGTTTCCCGCGCCACAAGGTGACGGGCCTGCGCGCCGATCACATCCTCACCGGCGGGGGCAGCTTCCACTGCATCTCGCAACAGGTTCCGGAGTAACGCCGATGCTGAATGTCGGACTGGTGCAGATGGCCATGAGCGGCCGCCGCGACGACGACATCGCAACCGCGATGCGCCTGGTTGCCGAGGCTGCTGCGAAGGGCGCGAAGGTCATCCTCCCGCCCGAGCTGTTCGAGGGGCATTATTTCTGCACCAGCCAGGACGAGGCAATCTTCGCGACGGCTGCCCCGGTCGGCACCCACCCGGCTGTGCAAGCTGCGCGCGAGGTTGCCCGCCGCGAACGCGTGTTCATCCCGACGAGCTTCTACGAGCGCGACGGGCATCACTATTACAACAGCCTGGCCTTCGTGGGCGACGACGGCATGGTGCAGGGCGTCTACCGCAAGAGCCACATCCCCGACGGTCCGGGCTATATGGAGAAATTCTATTTCCGCCCCGGCAACACGGGGTTCAAGGTGTGGCCGACGCCTTACGGCGTGATCGGTGTCGGCATCTGCTGGGACCAATGGTATCCCGAGACGGCGCGGGCGATGATGCTGATGGGGGCCGATGTGCTGTTCTTTCCCACGGCCATCGGCAACGAGCCGCACGATCCCGAGCTCGACACGCGGCGCCTGTGGGTGCGAGCGATGGTGGGCCATGCGGTGAGCAATGTGGTGCCCGTGGTGGCTGCCAACCGCGTCGGCGTGGAACCTACCGCCGATGGTGCAGGCGCCCACTTCTACGGCAACAGCTTCATCTGCAACCAGCGCGGCGACATGGTGGCCGAGATGGACACGGCCGGCGAAGGCGTTCTGACGGCCGAGTTCGATCTTGCCGAAATCGCCCGTCACCGCGCCGCCTTCGGCTTCTTCCGCGACCGCCGCCCGAACCTTTACGGACGGCTGGCGGAGGACATCTGATGCTGGACCGCCGCAGCCTGCTTGCAGGTGCAGCAGCGCTTGCCGCGGCCCCGGCGCGTGCGGCCCAATGGGACAGCGGCACGCCGCTCCCCTTCGCGGTCCAGGAAATCTACCCGACGCTGTGGCGGGGCAGGCTGGTTGTTGGCGGCGGCTTCCGAAGCACCGGGCCTGGCCCGGTCACCAGAATCGCGGACCTTCGGCCTTCGAGCGATGTGCTTGCCAAGTCTCCGGGCGCAGAAAAATGGGAGGCGCTCCCGTCACTTCCCGAAGCGCGCCATCACCCTCTGCTGGCAGCCTTCGATGGGCGCCTGCTCGCAGTCGGCGGCTTTTCCGCCACGCCTGACGCGGTCTGGACGATGCAGGCCCAATGCTGGGTGCTGGAGCGCGGGGCGAAGCGCTGGCGGGAAGGGCCGGCGCTGCCCGTTCCACAGGCGGAGGTGGCAGCCGGTGTGATCGATGGCGCGCTGATCGTTGCCGGCGGCCGGACTCCCTGGGACGGTCGCAACGGGCAATATGCCGATCACCGCGACACAGGCGCCGCGTGGGTGCTGAAAAAGGGCGCGAAGCGCTGGGAGCCGATGCCGCCTCTGCCGACACCCCGTAACAGCTCGGCGGCCGCGGTTCTCGGAACCCGCCTCCACGTCGCCGGTGGCCGCGTGGTGCGAGAGGGCGGGCTGGTGAACCTCGCCGTCCACGAAGCCTGGGATCCGGCGCGCGAGCGCTGGGTGACGCTGGCCCCCATGCCCGAGCCTCGCGGCGGCCATGCGGCTGCCGTGCTTGGTGGCAGGCTCTATTGCTTTGGCGGCGAAAGCTTCGGGCCCGAGGGGCGTGCCCACGACGAAGTGTTTGCCTACGACCCCGCAGCAGACCGGTGGGAACAGGCCGCGGCAATGCCGCTGCCGCTGCACGGGCTGGGTGCAGTTGCAGCCGACGGTGCGATCCACCTGCTGGGCGGTGCCCGGAAGGTGGGCGGGAACGACACCCAGCCCGCTCATCTCGTCTTTCGCGGCTAAGTCTGCCAAAGAAAGATACCGGGCAAGGCCCGCAAGCGCGACCGCGCGCCGCCGCCACTGCGGCGCCCCCGCGGAGGGCTACGCCCGTGAGCGCACAGCCGTTTCCACCGCGTCGCGGAACATCTCGGCCGTCAGCCGCCCCGTGTTCTGGTTGTAGCGGCTGCAGTGATAGCTATCGACCAGCGTGTAGCCCGTGTGCAGCTTGTGGACCGCGGCATGGCCGAACGGGTGCTTGGGCAGCTTGCCGCCGAGCGCCTTGACTGCCGACTGGTGGGCGATCTGGCCAAGGGCTAGGACGACCTTCAGGTTCGGCATTGCCTTCAGTTGGTCCACCAGGAAGGGGCGGCATTGGTGGATTTCGGCCGGTTCGGGCTTGTTCTGCGGGGGCAGGCAGCGCACGGCGTTGACGATGAGGGCGCCTTGCAGCGTCAGCCCGTCGTCCGGCGTTTCGCCATACTGGCCCTTCGCCAGCCCCACCTCGAGCAGCGTCGCATAAAGCAGTTGGCCCGCGAAATCCCCTGTGAAGGGCCGCCCTGTCCGGTTCGCACCCTTCTCGCCCGGCGCCAGCCCCACGATCGCAAGCCAGCCGTTCGGGTCACCAAAACTCGGCACGGGCGCATTGAACCAGCCGGGTTCCCGCACGCGGAGCATTTCGCGGTGGGCGGCTAGCCGCGGGCAGAGCGGGCAATTAGGGTCTGGCTGCATGAGCCAAGCGCCTAGCATCCGACCCACCGCTGTGCCAGCAGGGCGGGTCGCCGTGCTGATCGGCCTTGGCAGCAACCGCTGCCATGGGCGGCACGGCCGCCCCCCGGGGGTGGTCCGGGCGGCCATCAAGGTGCTTGGCAAGGGCGGGCTGAAGGTTCGCGCGGTGTCGCCCATCCTCGAGACTGCGCCGCTCGGCCCCTCCAACCGCCGCTATGCCAACGCCGCCCTTCTGGCGGACTG
>JBGTBK010000200.1:0-6349 GCA_041749355.1 Sandaracinobacter sp.
GCCCCGCCATGCGCGCCGACCTGGGTGCGGCTGTCCTGCTGCTGCAGCGGCCTCACCTTGTCGGTCATGTAGCGGCGCACGGCGGCGCTGCTGCGCTGGCCGACGCCGCCTTCCATCAGCGTGCCGGCATATTTGGGATCCATGTCGACAACCTGGACCTCGATGTTCTGCCGCACGGTGCAGCCGAACTCCTTGTCGGAGCCCGCAATCGCCGGCGACGCGAGAGCCGCAAGAAGGAACAGGCTCGATGCGGCGAGCGGAACCATGGTGATGACCCGAAACTGCATGTTCACCTCACAATATGTCCCTGTTCCCCCTCGATCCCGCCCGGTGCGGGGGCCGACGACCGTGCGGCCGGAAGCTTGTCGATGGGTTTCACGGATTCTGTCTTGCCCAGCAGGAACAGCTCGGCCGTGCTTGGGGCTTTCACACGGTCGGTCGGAAGAACGATCTGGTCAGGCCGCACCGGGCGGACGATCCGCGGGGTCACGGTGATCACCAGCTCGGTTTCCTGCTTCTGGAACGAGGTGGAGCGGAACAGCGCGCCGATGATCGGGATCTTGCCCAGCAGCGGCACCGCCCGAACCGTGTCGGAAAAGTCCGACTGGATGAGGCCCGCCATCGCGAACGACTGGCCGTCGCGCAGCTCCAGCGAGGTGACCGCGCGCCGCACCTTCAAGCCGGGAATGGTGAAGCCGTCGAGCTCGATCGAGACTTCGCGGTCGATGGAGCTGACTTCAGGCGCCACCCGCAGGTTCACCAGCCCGTCGGCAAGGACGGTGGGGGTGAAAGCCAGCGCGACACCGAACTGCTTGAACTCGATCGCCACCCGGCCCTGGATGTCGACCCCGATCGGGATCGGGAACTCGCCGCCGGCGAGGAAGTTGGCTGTTTCGCCCGACAGCGCCACCAGGTTCGGATTGGCGAGCGTGCGAACCAGCCCCTGCCGCTCGAGCGCTTCGAATTCGATGCTAAGCGTCGAACCGAACAGGTTGCTCAGGAAGCCGGTGAACGGGCCGTTCTGCGTATCGCCCGGCCGGGCGACTCCGCCGTTCGACCAGACCGCCTGGTTGATGCCCAGCTGCTTCACGGTCCCGCGCGACATTTCCGACACGCGCACCTCCAGCAGCACCTGCTGCGGAGAGCCGACCGACATCATGTTGACGACCTTCTGCGGCGCATAGGTCTCGGCCAGTGCGACGATCCGCTCGGCGGCCAGCGGGCTCGACACCTGGCCTTCCAGCAGGATCGATTCGTTGGCGTTGTTCACCCGCACATCCTCGCCGGGGAAGCTGTCGGAAATCTGCCGCTTCAGCCCAAGCGTGTCGGGGCCGACAACCACGTCCACCACCGCGATCAGGTTGCCGCCGCGGTCATAGAGGGCAAGGTTCGTCGAACCGGTCGCCCGACCCAGCACATAGACGCTGTTGGCCGAGATCGGCATCACGTCGGCGATCTCGGGGTTGCCGATCATCGCCTTGGCATAGGCACGATCAAGCTTCAGCACCTGGCTCTTGTTCTTGGGCACCGTCATCACCGCGCCCGACTTCGCATCCGACTGGGTGAAGCCCTGGGCGAGCGCTGCGTTGCCGGCGGTCGGCACGGCGGCGGCTGCAAGGGTGACCGCCGCAAGCGGAAGCATGATGGCCGCCCGGCTGAGGAAGCTGCCCTGGCGACGGGCCGATTTCGGGGATGCGCTGGTCATGACCATCTCTCTCACCACCATGTCCACAGGCGCGCTCACCGCGGCACCTGATAGACCGAGGTTTCGGTTCCGCGCACGACGCGCACTTCGGTTCCGCCCGGGAAGGGGCGGGGGGCGGGCTTGGCAGCACCGCCGCCGCCAGCGGCCGGGGGTGCACTGGGCGCAGCCCCTTGCTTGGGCGGGGCCCGCATCCCGAAGGTCTCGACAGCGGTCACCGTCTGCAGCGGCACACGGCTTTCGTCGCCGGTGGCGCGCAGCGCGACATGGATCTCGCCGACAGTCTGGGCGAGCGCGATCTTCTGCGCTTCGGCCGGGGTCACCTCGATGGTGGCCGACTTCACGATTTCGGGTTCGGCAAGCGAGGTGTCCGACTTCTGGCCGATCGCCAGCACCCGGGCGCCCTGCACCACCAGGCCGGCATAGGCGACATCGTCCTCGAACTTGCGCGTCATGAACACGTCGACCCGGTCGCCCGGGGCCAGGAAGCCGCCGGCGCCCGAGGTTTCGGAGACGGGCACGGAAACGGCCCGCATGTCGGGGCCCAGAAGGCTGGACGAGGCAAGCCGCCCGGCGCCGCCGGTGATGGCGGTTGCAACGATCAGCTCGCCTTCCTTGATGTCGCGAAGCGCGGTGCGCTCGCCATCGCCAACAGCGGCTGCGGCGCTTGCGAAGGCATTTTCGGGAAGGGTGCCGGGCCAGGGTTGGGCCTTCAGGTCACCGGGGGCGATCTTGTCGCCGAATTTCAATGGCTTGGCGGCCACGATTACGAAGGTTTTCGGGACTTCGGCCTTGACGCCCTGGCTTTGGCCATTGGACATCATCATGCGCGCTGCCATCACGGCAAGCAGGCCCAGCAGAACCGCGCCCAGCAGCAGAAAGATGGAAGATCGACGCATGGCTCCCCGATACCCCGCTATGTGCCGGCCCGGTTGATCCCGGCCTCGGCCCTCCGTCATCGGTTATGGTTAACGCGTTGAATCGGCACAAAGATGGCGCCGGTCAGCACGACCGTTCGGCGATGACGGCTGTTGGTGTTTTTTCGGAGTCTGGGCCCCCGTACCGGGTGGCACGGAGGCCCAGGTTTCCGTTCAGTTGACCTTAGGCCAGTACTACTGGAGGTCAGCCTGCGACGCGGTCAGCGACGTCTGGATCGCGGTGCCGAAGTTGCCGAAAGCAACGACCAGGCCACCACCGATGACGGCCAGGATCAGGGCATATTCAGCGGCCGATGCGCCGGCCTTGTCACCCAGGAGCTTCTTCAGAAGAGTCTTCATGTTGCGACTTCCCTCTTTTATTGTCCGGACTTTGCCGGACTTCCATTAACGAAGGGGCGTTATTGCCACTTCGCCTTGGAGACTTGACCTGCCAGGAGCCTCTCCGCGGGAGCTGCCACCTGACGGCGTGGTCTGTGTCTCTATCCACAGTGGTAACCATGTCCGCTTTGGGTTGCAATAGAAAAAAACCGGGGAAACCCCTCTGCGGCATAGGCTTTTTGCATTCGTTAACATTGTGGTCCTGCTGCAACAGTGGCTGCGGACAGGCCAGATACACCCAATTCGGACCCGAGAATCACAACATTCGGTGGCCGGATCCACACAAGCCCACCGCATCTTGCTGCCTCGATCACCCTGGCGAATTCGGCCTTCCGGCTGCATTCTGGCCAATCGAAACCGCCTTGCTCTCAAACTTTAGAGGCGAATTGCAGGCGTTCGGCTACTGCCGTCAAAAAAAGGATGCAAAGGCGCAAGGAACGGGGCCAGAAGCCCAAGTCATCGGCCCTGCGCGCAGCTTCTGTTCGACAGTGAGCCGGCCCTGCCGGAAGCGGAGCCCCCAGAAGGACGCCGCGCCCGAGTCGCAGGGCGCGATTCGCGCTAGCCGACCAGCCGCGACATGCCGTCGCCAAGCCGCCCCTGGCGTGGGCACTTCATCAGGATCCGGATGTCGTCATAGTCCCGGTCCGATCCGCCCAGCTGCGGCGGGCGATCCTCCCAGCCGAAATATTTGAACTTGCCGGGCTCGCAGGCCACCGTGGAGACAGCCGGCGTGCGGTTGCGCCCGGTCTTGATGATGCTGCCCTTCTGGCCCGGCGTGCATGCCGCCTCGGTGTCGCAGCGCACGGTTTCCAGGATGGTCACGCTGCTGAGGCCGTCGAAATTCTCCACCCCCTGCACGATCCGCGTGTCGGTATAGTGGTTGTAGGTTGTGATGTTCGTCGCAACCTGGCCGTTTTCCCACTTGTTCTTCGCTTCGCGCAGGTTGCGCAGACGGAAGCTCAGGCTCTCGCCGGCCGCGCATTCGGGCCAGACCAGCGGATCGGCCGGAACCGCGGTGATCACACCGCCGCTTTCTGCGATCACGTTGCGGCCGCTGCGGTAATTGTTCGAGATGAGCGTCATCTGGCTGCGCCGGGATTCGACGTTTCCGCCGCCCGACGCATTGTAGCAATAGACATAGAGCTCGTTGAAATCCCAGGCTTCGTTGCTGAGATTGGTCGCAACCGGCGGCTCATACTGCACGACCAGCTGCCGTGCTGCCACGGCCTGCGCCGTCAGTGTCGGCGGCTCGCCGAACATCTGCATCAGGATCGTGGGCACAGGGTTGCCGCGCTGCGCCGACCGTTCGGCCCGCACGCGGACCGCATTGGTGTCGGGGTTCTGGCCCGGCGTGAAGGTCTGCGCGACCGGGTCCCAGACGCCGACGGTCACATCGCTCTGCGTGGTGATGGTTCCGAACGACTCCGGCACGTTGCTTGCGGCATAGCTTGTCACTTCGGCCGCCACGTCGCTGGGCTTGTCGATCTTCTGCAACCCGGCAAGCGCTGCCGTGTCGACCGCATTCTGCAGCCGGTTGCGGACCGCGCGCTGGCTTGCAATGTCGACGCTGAGCGCGGCAGCCCCGACCAGGGCCGGAACCGCGACCGCCACGATCATCGCGATCGCGCCCGAGCGGCTTCGCGCCAGTTCCGCTGTTGCCTTGAAGAGCTGATGCATGATGGACCCTCGCTGCGTTTCTTGCTTTTGCCCGCCATGGCGGGATGTCCGGTCGCGCCGGCTGTTGTCTGAACGCCGCCGCTAGTTGACAGCGACGTACGGCATCTCCTGCTTCATCTGGAGTTCGGCGCGAAGCGTCGGGTTGGCGACCTTGCTGAAGAACTGGATTGGCGTTGCCCCGCTCATCGGCACCGTGACGGTCACGGTGAACACATTGGCGGCCGGGTTCGCCGCGGCCGACTGCGCAACACTGACCGTGGCATCCGCGCGCGCCCAGGATGGCAGCCGCGCCTTGATCGCGGCATCGGCGCTTCCCACCACCATGGTGTTGACGGCAACCTGCCGGGTCACATCGCGGAGCGCCGAATGCATCGCGCTGTAGGAATAGAAGGCGATGCCATATTCGAACGTGCCGAACAGCAGGCCCATCAGCACGGGGGCCACCATCGCGAATTCCGCGGCTGCGGCACCCTTCCGGTTTCGCTTCAGCGCTCGCACATGCCCGCCGAGACCCACTTGACCTGGATCATCAGCGCAAGCCAGGCAAGAGCCTGCTGCCTTCAAAACCGAAATAGATGTCCCGCCTTTGGCAGGTATTTTGGAAAGCGACATATGACCTGGCTTCCATGCCAAATTTGTTCTTGATGTCATATTGGATGAGTCTTTCCAAAAGATCAAGCGCTATCAACCCTATGCCTGCTGCTCTTCGTAAAGATGTGCAAAGCCCGCCTAAGACGGGAGGTCGTCTCGAAGGGCAGAAAGACCAGCATTCTCCTACGATGCCTCTGACCCCGGCCGCTCGCGGCCTTCGCCCTTGCGGCGGCGCAGCGCGAGCCCGAGGAAGCCGAAGCCGGCTACCAGCATCACCCAGGTGTCGGGCTGCGGAATCCCGGGCACAGGCGAGACGGGATCCGGCTGCACGGTCGGGCCGAAGCCCCCACCACCCCCGCCACCGCCACTGAAGCCCGTGACGCCGCCGGGCAGCGCCTGCCGGAATGCCGATTCGGCGGTCTGGATCGGCGCGAGGTCGCCGATGCCCGGCCCCAGGGGGGCAATGGTGGGGCATTCCGTGATCTGGCTGGTCTGCACATTGCGCTGCACGGCCTTCTGCACCTTGGGCTTGGCCGGGGCCGCACGCGCCTTGCTGATGCCGGGCTTCACCTGCTGCACCGTCACAACGGATCCAGCCCCCATGCCGCCTGCCAGCAGCAGCGCACAAAATTCCTTCATGCCAATCATAATATCGCTTCCGACCGAAACAGCTAAAATGCCAACAAGGTGGCCCGAACCCTTTGGGGCCCGAACAGATACGGAGTTTCTTGTTGATACTTGAGACGCGCTCATTTCGGCGCTTGCGACCAAGGCCGATATCGACCTTGTTCTGGCCACGGGCAAGCCGAGCCATGGTAAATGCAAAGCTTCTTTACAGTTCCAGCGCCACAGTTCAGTCGTTAATCTTGAAGATGGTTAATCAGCGCGCGCCGAACAGCGCCGATCCAACCCGCACATGCGTCGCGCCGAGCCGGGCCGCCACGTCATGGTCCTGGCTCATGCCCATGCTCAGGCCGCGCAGGCCGTGCCGCTTCGCCAGTTTTGCCAGCAGCGCGAAATAGGGGGCCGGGTCCGCCTCTGCCGGCGGCACGGCCATCAACCC
>JBGTBK010000201.1:0-5112 GCA_041749355.1 Sandaracinobacter sp.
AGGCAGCGGCGCGCGCGACTTCGTCGGCTGCCCGGGTCATCACGGCAAAGCTGTCGGCCCCGCCCGCAAAATGGGCCTCCTCCGCCGCGCGCATGGCGCCCGCCGTCAGGACAGGTTGGCGCCGCATGGCCGGCGTCAGGCCGCCTTCTTCAGCTTTGCGTCAACGCTGCGCCAGTCGCGGGTCACCAGCTTTTCCTCGATCGCCGTGCGCAGTTCCAGGTCGCCGTTGCGGATCCATTGCCAGGTCCGGGTGCGCTTCTTGCCGCAATCCGAAAGCTGGATCATCTCGTAGACATAAAGGTCGGGATCGTTGCGATACTGCCAGTAGAGCACGGTCGAACGGCCGTTGTCGTCCATCGGCACTTCGGAGGCCCAGCCGCGCATCATCTCATTGTCCCACCACAGCCGGCCGTCACGGAACTCGGCCGGAAAGGTCCGCACATCCGTGCGCCCGTCGGCCCAGCTGAACTCGGCAGTCTGCAGATAGTCCACCGCATCCTTTGCGATGTCGTCCCCGTCCTCGGGGAACCGGCAGATCACCCGGCTCTGATGCTCGTCGACCAGGGTGCCAGCTGCATTGTAATGGCGGTATGTGCCCGCCCACACGCCCTCGTGGCGCGCGAATTGCGGCATGTCGTCCTTCAAGCCCATCATCTGCCTCCTGTCGGGAGACGTTGATAACGACAGCGCACGGCGGTGCAAGCCCGCGATGCAGGGGGGCTTGGGGGGACGGGGGGAGAGGAGGAAGGAAGGGCGCAGGCCAAGCCTGCGCTGACGTCGGACGGGTTCCGGGGACTGTGGTCCCCGGCCCCGCCGCCCGAGCCTTCGGCGAGTCTGCAAGCCTTCCCGGGATTGCTGGGCAATCCCGGTCCAGGCCGCAGCCGCCTTCGGCCTTACTTCTTGGACATGCCTGCAAGGCCGCCGAAGCGCTTGTTGAACTTCGCGACCCGGCCGCCATCCTGCAGCTTGGCAGCGCCACCGGTCCAGGCCGGGTGGCTCTTGGGGTCGATGTCGAGCGCCAGCGTGTCGCCTTCCTTGCCCCAGGTGGAGCGGGTCTCGAACACGGTGCCATCGGTCATCTGGACCTTGATGGTGTGATAGTCGGGGTGAATGCCGGCCTTGGGCATGGGAAAGTCCTTGTCTGTCAGCGGCTGGTTCCGACCAGCCTGGAAAGCGGGGGCGCATAGCTTGGATGCGCGGCCGTGGCAAGCCGGGCTTGGGGCAAGCGGTGCGGGGAAGCGCCCGTCCGCCAAGCCAGGGGGTGCAAATGCAGACCAGCCTGCTTTGCATGGGCAGGCAAAGCCTTCTAACAGGCGCCCATGCCAGTGATCGGAACCAGCGTGCCTTCGGGCGCGGAAACGGATGCAAACCGGGCCGCCATGGCCGAATTGGTCGCGGACCTGCGCGCGCGGGCCGCGAAGGTGGCGCTCGGCGGGCCGGACTCCTCGCGCCAGCGCCATGTGGCCCGCGGCAAGCTGCTGCCCCGCGACCGGGTCGAACGGCTGCTCGACCCCGGCACGGCCTTCCTCGAGATCGGCCAGTTCGCCGCCCATGATGTGTATGGCGAGGATGTGCCTGCCGCCGGCCTGATCGCAGGCGTCGGCCGGGTTTCGGGCAGGCTCGCCATGATCGTCGCCAACGATCCCACGGTAAAGGGCGGCAGCTATTATCCGCTCACCGTCAAGAAGCATCTGCGCGCCCAGGAAATCGCCGCGCAGAACCGGCTGCCCTGCGTCTATCTCGTCGATTCGGGCGGCGCCAACCTCCCCCGCCAGGACGAGGTCTTCCCGGATCGCGACCATTTCGGCCGCATCTTCTACAATCAGGCCACCATGTCGGCCGCGGGAATCGCCCAGGTGGCAGCGGTGATGGGCAGCTGCACTGCCGGCGGCGCCTATGTGCCGGCGATGGCCGACCAGTCCATCATCGTGGCGCGCCAGGGCACCATCTTCCTTGGCGGCCCGCCGCTGGTGAAGGCCGCCACCGGCGAGGAGGTGACCGCCGAGGAGCTTGGCGGCGGCGAGGTGCACGCGCGCCTCTCCGGTGTTGTCGACCATCTGGCCGAAGACGACGCCCACGCCCTCCACCTCGTCCGCCAGGCACTCTCCACCGTGCCGATGGGCGAAACCCCGGCTCGCGCCACCCCCGAGGACCCAGCCTTCCCTCCGCAAGATCTGCACGCGCTGGTGCCGGTCGACACCAGGCACCCGGTCGACGTGCACGAGATCATCGCCCGGCTGGTCGATGGCAGCCGCTTCGAGCCGTTCAAGCCGCTCTACGGCGCGACGCTCGTGACGGGCTTTGCCCGGATCGAGGGGATGCAGGTGGGCCTCATCGCCAACAACGGCATCCTCTTTTCCGAGTCCGCCCAGAAAGGCGCGCACTTCATCGAGCTCTGCTGCCAGCGGAAAATCCCGCTTCTGTTCCTGCAGAACATCTCCGGCTTCATGGTCGGCAAGGCATACGAGAATGAGGGCATCGCCAAGCATGGTGCCAAGCTCGTCACTGCGGTCGCAACTGCGGGCGTTCCCAAGATTACGGTCGTCATCGGCGGCAGTTTCGGGGCGGGCAACTATGGCATGTGCGGCCGCGCCTACAGCCCCCGCTTCCTGTGGATGTGGCCCAACGCCCGCATCAGCGTGATGGGCGGCGAACAGGCAGCCAGCGTGCTCGCCACGGTGAAGACCGGCGGCTTCGCGACGCCCAAGGAAGAGGAAGCCTTCAAGGCCCCGATCCG
Organism: Sandaracinobacter sp.; assembly: GCA_041749355.1. Taxonomy (GTDB): domain Bacteria; phylum Pseudomonadota; class Alphaproteobacteria; order Sphingomonadales; family Sphingomonadaceae; genus Sandaracinobacteroides. Next base: position 2,738 of record JBGTBK010000201.1, read on the forward strand.
TGAGCAGTATGAGCAGCAGGGCAACCCCTATTACGCCAGCGCGCGGTTGTGGGACGACGGCATCATCGCGCCCGAGGACAGCCGCCACGTGATCGCGATGAGCCTTGCAGTGGCCCTCAACCAGCCCGTGGCGGACACCCGCTTCGGCCTGTTCCGGATGTAAGGGGCGAAATCATGCTCCACACCATGTCCACTGTGATGTTTGTGATGCAAAACGGGCTCGCCCGGCTCACGCTGAACCGGCCCGACAAGCACAACGCCTTCACCGCCGAGACAATCCTGGAACTGACCTACGCCGTCCGCACGCTGGAGCAGGACCCGGCCGTGCGCGCCATCCTGTTGGCGGGCGAGGGGCCCAGCTTCTGCGCCGGCGCGGACGCCAACTGGATGCGCGCATCGGCCGACCTGTCGGAGAGCGAAAACCGCGTCGATGCCCAGCGGCTGTCCGACATGCTTGCGACAATTGATCAATGTTCCAAGCCGGTTATCGCAATCGCGCACGGCAATGTGTTCGGCGGCGGGGTGGGGCTTGTGGCTTGCGCGGACCTTGTGGTGGTGCGGCCCGGCGCCAGCTTCCGGCTGTCCGAAGTGCGGCTGGGGCTGACGCCGGCCACCATCTCGCCCTTCGTGATCGCCAAGATCGGCCAATCGCAGGCAAGGCGCTGGTTCCTGACCGCCGAAGCCTTCGGCCCGGAAGAGGCTGTTTCGATGGGGCTGTGCCACGTCGAGCGCGAGGAGCCCGAAGCCCAGGTCGAGGCCTGGCTCGCCGATCTTCTGCTCGGTGCGCCGGGAGCGATTGCGGACGCCAAGTCGTTGATTCAAGACGTTTCCGGCCGCCCGATCTCCGCCTCGCTCAGGGCCGAGACCGCCGATCGCATCGCTGCCCGCAGGGCATCCGCCGAAGGCCGCGAGGGCCTGTCGGCGTTCCTTGGCAAGCGCAAACCCGAATGGGCCCCCCAATGAAGAAGCTCCTGATCGCCAACCGCGGCGAGATCGCCTGCCGGATCATCCGCACGGCCCGACGCATGGGAATCCGGACGGTTGCCGTCCATTCCACCGCCGATGCGCACGCGCCGCATGTGCGGATGGCGGACGAGGCCGTCGCCATCGGCCCGGCGCCGGCGCGGGAGAGCTATCTGATCCCTGAGAAGATCCTGGAGGCCGCGCGCGCGACCGGCGCCGACGCCATCCACCCGGGTTATGGATTCCTGAGCGAAAACGCGGACTTCGCCGAAAGCGTCCGCAAGGCCGGCCTCATTTTCGTGGGGCCGTCCGACCAGGCGATCCGGGTGATGGGCCTGAAGGACAGCGCCAAGACCAGGATGAAGGCGGCCGGTGTTCCGGTCACGCCCGGCTACATGGGCGAGGACCAGTCACTCGCCCGGCTGGAGCGCATGGCAGAGATGATCGGCTATCCGCTGCTGGTGAAGGCAGTCGCCGGCGGCGGCGGCAAGGGCATGAGGCCCGTGGCCGACAAAAGCCAGTTCACCGAAGCCCTTCTCGCTGCCAAGCGCGAGGCTGCGGCCGCTTTCGGAAACGACGGCGTGATGCTGGAAAAGCTGATCGCCCGGCCGCGCCACGTCGAAGTGCAGATCTTCGGCGACGCCCATGGCAACATCGTCCACCTGTTCGAGCGCGACTGTTCGCTGCAACGCCGGCACCAGAAGGTGATCGAGGAAGCGCCCGCCCCCGGCCTGTCCGACGAGTTACGCCATGTGCTGGGGGTGGCGGCCGTGACCGCCGGCCATGCCATCGGATACGAGAATGCCGGCACGGTCGAGTTCATCCTGGACATGGACGACCTGGACGCGAACGGCGACCCGAAATTCTATTTCATGGAGATGAACACCCGCCTGCAGGTGGAGCATCCCGTGACCGAGATGATCACTGGCCAGGATCTGGTCGAGTGGCAGATCCGCGTGGCGCGCGGCGAGATGCTACCGCTGATGCAGGATGCGATCGAATGCCGGGGCCATGCGGTGGAAGCCAGGCTTTACGCGGAAAATCCCGACAAGGGCTTTCTTCCCTCCACCGGCACGCTGACGGCGCTGTCATTCGGGGCGGGCGGCCGGATCGACACCGGAGTCGAAGCCGGAAGCGAAGTGACAGTCCACTATGACCCGATGATCGCCAAGGTCATCGTGCACGCGCCCACCCGCACCGAGGCGCTGGCGCAGCTGGTGCAGGCGCTCGACGGGACGCAGGTGGAAGGCGTCACCACCAACCGCGGCTTTCTCGCCCGGCTTGCCGCCCACCCGTCCTTTGTCGGCGGCGAAGTGGACACCGGCTTCATCACCCGGCACGAGGCCGGCCTTTTTGCCGTGTCGCCCCCGCCGGCCGAACTGGTGGCAGCGGCCGCGACTGCCTGGGCCGCA
>JBGTBK010000202.1:0-1643 GCA_041749355.1 Sandaracinobacter sp.
AGGTCTGCGCCGGGGCAGGTGAGGCGCCGGGCGTGGCCGCCGGCGGCCCAGATAAGCGTGGTGAAGGCGAAGCTTCGGCCATCCTCGGCAGGGGCGAGGCCCGGTTCGACAGAGGCGATGCGCGTGGCCGTCAGGATCTCGACATTGCGCTCGGCCCAGAAAGCGGGTGGGCGCAGCAGCAGCCGGTCGGCCGTCTTCTCGCCGGCGAGATAGTCCTTCGAGAGCGGCGGGCGTTCATAAGGCAGGTCGGCTTCTTCGCCGACCATCCGGATGCTGCCGGCGAAGCCTTCCTGCCGAAGCGAGATGGCCGCCTGCGCGCCGGCCTGGCCGGCACCGATGATCAGGATGTCGGACGCAGCGCTCGTCATTCGTCGCCATAGACCTTGATTTCGCGAAGGCCAGCAGCGCTTGCCCGGCCGCGGTACATGCCGGGCGAGTTGAAGCTGAACAGCCCGTCGCCCTTGGGCCCAAGCACGATCACGCCGCCGTCGCCGCCAAGTGCGAGGACCTCTGCCAGCGTCGCATCGGCCGCCTTCTGCAGCGGCACCTTGCCGAAGCGGGCGGCATCGCAGATCTGCGAGGCGACCCGGGTGCGGATGAAGATCTCGCCCGAGCCGGTTGCCGAAACGGCCCCGCAGCGGTTGTCGGCAAGGGTTCCAGCGCCGATCAGCGGCGCGTCGCCCACGCGGCCCGGGGCCTTGCCGGTGAGACCGCCGGTGGAAGTGCCGGCGGCCAGATTGCCCTTGGTGTCGCGGGCGACTGCGCCGACCGTGCCCATCCGCACTTCGGGGGCCGCGAGCATGGCGCCCTGGTTGCGCATCCTGAGGTCGTTCAATTGCTTGCGCCGCCGCTCGGTCATGAAATGGCTGTTCGGCACCTGCGTCAGCGCGGCTTCGCGGGCATATTCGTCGGCGGCGGGGCCTGCCAGGAACACGTGCGGGCCCTTGTCCATCAGGGTGCGGGCAAGGGCAATCGGGCTCAGCGTGGACTTGGCGCCGGTGACGGCACCTGCGCGGCGGTCCGCGCCCTCCATCATGGCGGCGTCGAGCTCGATCGTGCCGCCGGACGTGAACACCGCGCCCACACCCGCATTGAACCAGGGCGAGGCTTCGAGCTGGGAAACGGCGGCGACCACGGCGTCGGTGGAACTGCCGCCGGCCTTCAGGATTGCAGCGCCTGCATCCAGCGCCTTTGCAAGATCGGCGCGGATCGCGGCATCGTCGGCAGAGCTGATCGCGGCGCGTTCGATGACGCCTGCGCCACCGTGGATCGCGATCGCCCAATCGGCAGAGGCCGCCGGTGCGGCAGACAGAAGGGCGACGAGAAGGGCTGGAAGGATGCGCATCCCATCGCCATAGCGCGACGACCGGGCTGTCGCAAAGTCTGTCGGGCACCGACCGGCTGGTGGCGGGGGCGGGACTTGAACCCGCGGCCTCAGGGTTATGAATCCTGTGCTCTAACCAGCTGAGCTACCCCGCCAGCCGTGAAGAGGGGGCGCGATACCGTCTCGAGGCAGCAGGGTCAACTGTCTGCTACGCCCCGGCGTGCAACGGGTCTATGGGTCCGCTCGTCAGCGGGCCGCCACCCACGCCGCCACGTCCGCCGCCACCTGGTTCGCGGCCCCGTTCAGCGCCAGCGCCACG
>JBGTBK010000203.1:0-3365 GCA_041749355.1 Sandaracinobacter sp.
CTGGTTCGGGGTGCACGACGTGACGCTGGAATCGGGCAACGCTGACCTGTCGACCGTCGGCGCCACGCTGGACGGGTTCATCGGCGAGATCGACCTGTTCGACCGCGAGCAGCCGGCCGGCGACCGCGAGGCGCGCTACCGCTTCCGCACCCAGGGCCTTGCCCAGCTGCTCGGCCTGTCGGCTGCGCTGGCCCGGGCCGGCCGCTGAGGCACAGCGCATGACCGGGGCAAAGGGCACGAACGGGGCAGGCAAGGTTCGAAGGCAGCGCTGGGAAGCCGACCCCGAGACGCTTCTTGCAGCGCTGGGGCCGCCGCGTGTTTCGGTGATCATTCCCCATTTCAACACGCCCGAACTGCTGGTGAAGTGCCTGCAGGCGGTTGCCGCCCAGCAGCTGGACGACGGCTGGTTCGAGATCATCGTGGTCGACAACGGGTCGCGCCTGCCGATGCGCCTGCTGGAGGCGACCTGGCCGGGCGTGCGCTTTCTGGTGGAGCGGCAAAAGGGCCCTGGCCCTGCCCGCAACACTGGCGTGAAGGCAGCCCGCGCCGACATCCTTGCCTTTGTGGATGCCGATGTGCGCGTGGCACCGGGCTGGCTGAAGGCCGCGCTCAAGGCGCTGGGCAAACAGCCCCTCGGGCTGGTGGGCGGCGACGTGCGGATCGACGTTGGCGACCGCAAGCAGATGACCGAGGTGGAAGCCTTCGAGAGCGTTTTCTCGTTCCGCCAGAAAAGCTACATCCGGAAAAAGCATTACTCCGTCACGGCAAACCTTGCGATGACCCGCGCCGTGTTCGACCGGGCCGGGCCGTTCGACGGCATCGACAAGCCCGAGGACCGGGCTTTCGGGGAACGCGCCTTCGCGCTTGGGATCCGCACCCGCTATGCGCCCAGGATGCTGGCCTTCCACCCGGCCCGCAGGGATTTCGACGACATGCGGGGAAAGTTCGCCCGGCTGTCGCACCAGGCCTTCACCCAGTTCGTGGAACGGGGACGGCCGCTGCTGATCTGGGATGTCCGTGCTGCGGCGGTTGCGGCCTCTGGCCTTGCCCATGTGCCGATGATGCTGTTCTCCCGTCGGGTGACAGGGCTTGGCAACAGGTACCGGGGCATCAGGTTCCTGCTGCGCTTGCGGTGGGTCCGGGCGCTTGACATGCTCGCCCTTTCCGCCAAGGCCCGTTCGGGTGACCAGCTGGCTATTGTGAACTGGAACAGTTGACGGTGAACGACCTCAATCTCTCCCTTCGCCAATCTCCGGGCGCGGCTGGTCAGCGTGGCCAGGCCGACAAGCGGGCGCGGCTTGCCGTGATCCTGGTGAACTGGAACCGCCACGCGGACACCATCGAATGCCTGGAATCGCTTCTCCGCTCGGACGAGAAGATCCGCATCGTGGTCGTCGACAATGGCTCGACCGACGGCACGCCGGAGCGGCTTGTCGCCTGGGCGGCGGGGGCCGAACCCTATGAGCCGCCGATGGGCCCGCTGAAGCGGTTCAGCAGCCCGCCGATGCCCAAGCCCGTCAATCTGCGCCTGGTGCAGCCCGACGAGATCGACACCGCCAGGCCCGGCGACGAGCAGATCACGCTTTTGCTGGCCGGCGAGAACCGGGGCTTTTCGGGCGGCAACAACATCGGCATGCGCTTTGCCCTGACCGACCCTGCGATCGCCTATTGCTGGTGCCTCAACAACGACACGGTCGTGGACCCTGCCGCGGCAGGCGCTCTCGTCACCCGCATGAACGCGACCCACAAGGTCGGCATGTGCGGCACCCAGGTTCGCTACTATCACCGGCCCGGGGTCTGGCAGGCTTTGAACGGCCAGCGCTTCAAGCTGCTGACCGGCCAGTCGCAGGGCATCGGCCACAACCAGCCGGTCACCCGGCCGTTCGATCCGCGCAAGGTCGCCCGCGAGACGGACTTCGTGCTCGGTGCCTCGCTTGCGGTGTCGCGGGCCTTTGTCGAGACCATCGGCTACATGGAAGAAAGCTATTTCCTCTATTTCGAGGAGATGGACTGGTCGGTGCGCAACCGCGGCCGCTTCGCGATCGCCTTTGCCCATGGTGCCATCATCTACCACAAGGAAGGCGGGTCGATCGGCTCGTCGGGCAAGCAGGGCCAGCGGTCGGAGGCCTCGGAATATTATCTGATCCGCAGCCGGATCCGATTCTATCGCCGCAATTTCCCGCTGCTGTGGCCTCTGCAATATCCGCTTGCGATGGGCCTGATCGCCCGCCGCCTGCTTCGCCGCCAGCCCAAGAAGGCAGCTGCCATGACCCGTGCCATGCTGGGCCTGTCGTTCGACTGACCGCCCGGCCTCAACCGCCTGCATGATCCACAGACCCCAACGAACAAGAGGGACCATTCCGATGACGAGCACCGACACCCTGCCCGCCGAACCCGCACGGTCCGCCCTGACGAGCGGATCGCGGGCTCGAACCCTGCTTCTTGTCGCAACTGCGGCTTTGGCACTTGCCGGTTGCGACAAGCTCGGCATCGGCGGCGCCAAGGAACCCAAGGGCCAGGTCGTCGCAACGCTGGACGGGCAGGAAATCACCGTCCTCGAGGTGAATGCCGAGCTGGCCGGAACGCCGATCCCACCGACCATTTCGCGCCGCGACGCCGAGAAGATGGCGCTGGAGAACATCCTGACGCGCCGCATGCTGAGCAAGGCCGCCGAGGAGCGCGAGCTTCACAAGAAGCCCGAATTCCTGCTGCAGGAACGGCGCGCATCGGAACAGCTGCGGGTGCAGTCGCTGGCCCGCGACATCGCCTCGAAGATCGTTGCGCCGACCCGGGACGAGATCGACAAGTTCATCGGCGAGAACCCCTATCTGTTCGCCAACCGGCAGTTCTTCATCCTTGACCAGATCCAGTTCCTGCGCCCGGCCAACATCGACAAGCTGGGCCTGGAAGGCGCGCAGACCATGCCCGAAGTCGAGCAGATCCTGAATGCGAACGGGATCCAGTTCCGCCGCCAGCCGGCCTCGCTCGATTCGCTGGGCGCCAACCCGGCCTTCGTGAAGGAAGTCACGAACGTGCTGGCGAAGAACCCGCAGGAATTGTTCATGTTCGCAACGCGCCCCCAGGGCGCGCCAGCCCCGGTCGTGCTGGTGAACCAGGTGAAGGAATCGCGGCTGCAGCCCTTCGAGGGTGACCGTGCCCGGGAATATGCCGGCAACTATCTGCGCAACGAGCGCATCCAGAACGCCCTGAAGGCCGAAGTGGAGCGGCAGCGCAAGTCGCAGACCGACCGCGTTGTGTTCCAGTCCGGCTGGGAGCCTTCGAAAAAGAAGCCCGGCGCTGCGCCGGCTGCGGGAATGGACATGCAGGCCGCAGCCGGCGCACCGGGGCCGGCAGCTGCTGCGGCC
>JBGTBK010000204.1:0-1540 GCA_041749355.1 Sandaracinobacter sp.
CCCCGCCGCAGCAGCCCCCGTCTTATCAGCCGCAACAGGCGCAAGCTCCGCAGCACCAGCAACCGGCAGCTGCTCCGGCAAAGCCGGGTATGAGTGGACCGTCGGCGCCGCGCGCGCAGCCCCAAGCGCATCCTTCATATGCGCCGCCGGGTCCATCCGCCGGGCCATCGGCAAGCCGTGCCACCCCATTGGGGACTGCATCGGCCAGGGCAGACGCCTCGGGGCCAGCCGCCTGCGCGCCGGCCTTCAAGGCCGGATCGATAGCAAGGGCCCGGAATGTCGGGTCGATCAGTGTCGGTTCGACACCAAGGGTCTGCACCGGAGCGGTTTCGCCAGGGCCGACGGAGGGCGGCACCATTCCGGCGGCCGTGTAGCGGCTGGCCGGTGCGATCGTGGCCGTTTTGGGGCCAGGTGGTGCGCTGTCCTGGCTGCCGACCACATAGGACACACCGGCGATGGCGATTGCCATGATGCTGAGGGTGAAAAAGCGGCTCCTGCCGAGATTTTCCCTGACCACTGTCTCCAAATTCGGCGCTCCCCTGGTCCGGATTCAGGCTCCGGCACTGTTAATGCAAATTTACCACAAATTTTTCGGAATGACAGCGCGAATTGCAGAAATCGAATGCCGAAACCGGTTGCCCCGTTTCAGGAAAGGCGGTTCACCAGAATGTCGGAATGCAGGCAGCGGCCATCCACCCCGACCACGTGGCGCACGCCATCGACCTGCCACAAGGAGCGGCCGCCGGCAGGCGAGGTTATCAGGACCTAGTGCCCCACATCCGGGACTGCCAGCCACTCGCCTTCATAGACCAGCGCCGACTCGTCATCGAGGTCCCGCTCGATCAGACGAACGCGAAGGCGTTGCGCATACATCGTCCCGCATCCTCCTTTCAGGGCGCATGGGTTGCCCGGGCACAAGCTGACAACCACTGTGCATATTGGGAGCGATTCGCAGCAAGCGTTACGGTAGGACTACGGTAGCCAGCGCCGAGCCGTTGGCGCCGGACGACGAGCCGGGAGCGGCCCGGGCCCGGTGGGTGGAGCAATCGGCGCGACGCGCGCCCGAAACGGGCGATCTGCGCGACACTCAGGGCAAAAACGCTGGCTCCCCGGGTAGGATTCGAACCTACGACCGTCCGATTAACAGTCGGATGCTCTACCGCTGAGCTACCGAGGAAGACCTTGCGGAGGGCGCCATAGTGCAGCGTTGACGGCAAGGCAAGCGCCGTGTTGGCTGAACGCCATGCGCTTCTACTTCCACCCCGGCTATGTGGCGCCGCTGCCACCCGGGCATCGCTTTCCGATGTCGAAGTATGAAACCGCCCGCAATGCGCTTGCAGCGGCCGGGGTGGGCTTTTCCGAGCCGGAGGAAGCGGACCGCCAGCTGATCCTTTGTGCGCACAGCCCTGCCTATGCCGATGCGGTGCTGGCCGCCGCGGTGGAGCCGGCGATCGAACGGCGGATCGGCTTTGCCGTGACGCCTGCGGTTGCCCGGCGCTCGCAGCTGTCTGTGGGGGGCACGCTGGCGGCTGCGACCCAC
>JBGTBK010000205.1:0-4060 GCA_041749355.1 Sandaracinobacter sp.
GCCGGCGTCGGTTCCGGCGCCCGAGCCGGTTCAATCGACGGCGCTTGCAGGAAGCCAGGCGGCGCTGGTGGAAGCGGCCGGGTCTGACACGATCCTGTTCGCCTTCGACAGCTATGGGCTGGACGAGCCGGCGCGGCAGATCCTGGGGGCGCAGGCCGAATGGCTGGCGCGCAATCCCGGCGTGCGCGTGACGATCGAGGGCCATGCCGACGAGCGCGGCACCCGCGAATACAATCTGGCGCTGGGCGAACGGCGCGCGAACGCGGCCCGCAGTTTCCTGGCGGCGCAGGGCGTTGGCACCGAGCGGATGTCGCTCATCAGCTATGGCGCCGAGCGGCCGGCTGTGGATGGGTCGAACGAGGAGGCCTGGGCGCAGAATCGCCGGGCCGTGACACTTGTGGTTTCCGGAAGGTAGATAAGGTGAGTCATCGTCCCTGGCGCGACATCGTCCGCCGCAAGAGCCGGCAGATCATGGTGGGCAATGTGCCCGTGGGCGGCGACGCGCCGATTGCGGTGCAGACCATGACCAACACGCCGACCGAGGATGCGGCGGCGACCATCGACCAGATCCGCCGCTGCGAGGAGGTTGGTGTCGACATCATCCGGGTGAGCTGCCCGACCGAGGAAGCGACGGCGGCGATGCCGCTGATCACGCGGGCGGCCAAGGTGCCGATCGTGGCGGACATCCATTTCCACTACAAGCGCGCGCTGGAAGCAGCGGACGCGGGCGCCGCCTGCCTGCGCATCAACCCGGGCAACATCGGTTCGCCGGAGCGGGTGAAGGAAGTGGTGCGCGCCGCCAAGGCGAACGGCTGCTCCATCCGGATCGGGGTGAATGCGGGCAGCCTGGAGCGGCACCTGCTGGAGAAATATGGCGAGCCCTGCCCCGAGGCGCTGGTGGAAAGCGCGTTCGAGCATGCGAAGATGCTGGAGGACGCCGACTTCCACGAGTTCAAGATCAGCGTGAAGGCGAGCGACGTGTTCCTGGCGGTTGCCGCCTACAACGAGCTTGCCGCGCGGTCGGACTATCCGCTGCACCTGGGCATCACCGAGGCCGGCGGGCTGATCGGCGGCACGGTGAAGAGCTCGATCGGGCTTGGCATGCTGCTGTGGGGCGGGGTGGGCGACACCATCCGCGTTTCGCTGTCGGCAGAGCCCGAAGAGGAAGTGAAGGTCGGCTATCACATCCTGAAGAGCCTGGGCATCCGGGCGCGGGGCGTGAAGATCGTGAGCTGCCCGAGCTGCGCGCGGCAGGGCTTTGACGTGATCCGCACGGTGGAGACGCTGGAGAAGCGGCTCTCGCACATCACGACCGAGCTGTCCTTGAGCGTGCTGGGCTGCGTGGTGAACGGGCCGGGCGAAGCGCGCGAGACCGACATCGGCCTGACCGGCGGCGGGAACGGCAAGCATATGGTCTATCTGTCGGGCGTGACCGACCACCATGTGCAGGACGGTCAGATCGTCGACCATATTGTGAAGCTGGTGGAGGCCAAGGCCGCCGAGATCGAGGCCGAGAAGCTGGCGGCGACCGCGCAGGCGGCGGAGTGACGGTATCGATCCGGCAGGCGACGCCGGAGGATGCGGCTGCCGTGCTGGCGCTGGTGACGGCTCTGGCGGTCTACGAGAAAGAAGCCGACAAGGTGAAGATGACCGAGGCCGGCTGCCGGGGGGCGCTGGCGGCGGGGCATCTGAATGCGCTGCTGGGCTTTGTGGAGGAGCGGCCGGTTGCGATGGCGCTCTATTTTTTCAACTTCTCGAGCTGGACGGGGAAGCGCGGGCTGTTCCTGGAGGATCTGTTCGTGGACCCCGAGCTGCGGGGACAGGGCATCGGGCTCGACCTGCTGAAGCGTCTGGCCACGCTTGCGGTTTTCATGGGCTGCGGCCGGATGGAGTGGAACGTGCTGGACTGGAACACGCCGGCGAAGGGGTTCTACGAAAGTTTCGGCGCGCGCCATGCGGCCGGGTGGGAGACCTGGCGGCTGGAGGGCGAGGCGCTTCAGGCGTTCGAGGGGTGATTTTATGGCCTGGCTGATCCTGCTGGCGGCCGGGCTGTTCGAGGTGGGGTTCACCACCTGCATGCGGCTGTCGGACGGCTTCAAGAGCCCCTTGTGGACAGCCGGCTTTTTCCTGAGCGCAGGGCTGAGCTTCTATTTGCTGGAGCGGGCGCAGCGGACCATTCCGCTGGGGACAGCCTATGCGGTGTGGGTGGGCATCGGCGCGTTCGGCACGGCGGTGGTTGGCATGTGGCTGTTCCGCGAGCCGGTGGAGACGGTGCGGCTGGTGCTGCTGGCTGTGCTGGTGGGGGCGATCATTGGGTTGAAGCTGGTGTCTCCGGCCTGAGTTGGGTGTTTTCTGCCTCCGGCGGGCAGGGAAATGATTTCCCTGCACCCTCGTCTTGGGGGCGGTGCGCGATAGGCGGACCGGGCCTTTGCCGTAAGGTTTGAATGCCTGCGGCGCTTCGGAGCGGCTTCGCGCCGAAGGCGCAGTCAAGGTTGAGCGATTGAGAACTGGCGTGCCCTTTCGGGAGCCCTGGATTCCAGTTGGAGGGTGCAGGGAAATCATTTCCCTGCCCGCCGGAGGCAATCTGCCCTGCTTTGCGCAATGCAGGATAGGCTGCTAGGCGCGCGGCCATGAGCGATGATGTGAAGGTTCCGAAGGCGCCGAAGCCGGCGCCGGTTCGGGGGATGCAGGATTTCCTGGGAGAGCAGGCGGAGCGGTTCGACCATGTGGTCGGGCGGTTCCGGGATGTCGGGCGGCGGTTTGGCTTCCGGCCGGTGATGGTGCCGGTGGTCGAGGCAACGAGCGTTTTCGCGCGGACGCTGGGGGAGACGACCGATGTTGTTTCCAAGGAAATGTACACGTTTCCGGATCGGGGCGGGGATTCGCTGACGCTGCGGCCGGAGTTCACGGCCGGGATATGTCGGGCCTATGTGAGCGAGGGGTGGCAGCAGTTTGCGCCGCTGAAGCTGGTGACCCATGGGCCGCTGTTTCGCTATGAGCGGCCGCAGAAGGGGCGCTACCGCCAGTTCCACCAGATCGACGCCGAGGTGATCGGGGCGGCCGAGCCGCAGGCGGATGTGGAGCTGCTGGCCTTTGCCGACCTGCTGCTGAAGGAGCTTGGTGTTGGCGGCGTGACCTTGCAGCTGAACACGCTGGGGGATGCGGAGACGCGGGACGCCTGGCGGGCGGCGCTTGTCAGCCATTTCTCGAAGCACAAGGATGTGTTGAGCGAGGAGAGTTTGCGGCGTCTTGAGACCAATCCGCTGCGCATCCTGGATTCCAAGGAGCCGGCTGATCGCGCTTTGGTGGACGATGCGCCGGTGATCGACGATTTTATGAGCAGTGGGGCGGGGGCCTTTTTCGAGGCGGTGCAGAAGGGTGTTCAGGCGAGCGGCGTGGCTTTCGTGCGCCAGCCGCGGCTGGTGCGGGGCTTCGACTATTACCGGCACACGGCGTTCGAGTTCGTGAGTGATGCGCTTGGCGCGCAGGCGACGGTGATCGGCGGCGGGCGTTATGACGGCCTCATCGGCAACATGGGCGGCCCCGAAACCCCGGCGGTCGGCTGGGCCGGTGGCATCGAGCGGCTGGCGATGCTGGTGGCCGAAGCGCCGGTGCCGTCCGTCGATGTCGTCGTCATCCCCGACCATCCCGACATGGAGGCCGAGGCCGAGTTGATCGTTGCGGCGCTCAGGCGTGGCGGTGTTTCGGTGGCGTCGGCTTATCGCGGCAATGCCAAGCGACGGGCCGAAGTGGCGGCGAGGGCCAATCCGACGGCGCTGCTTTATGTGCGCAAGGAGGCTGACCCGGCCCAGCGGCTGCACCTGGTCGACAAGATCAAGGACGCAGCGGCGGCGGAGCGGTTGTTGCGCATCACCTCGGCCTTGCCCGAGCCCTATCGCGGCTATGACCCGCTGACATGATCATCTCTGCCGAGCGCATTGCCCAGATCGAGCGGCGCCATGCCGATCTGGCGGCGCAGATGGGCAACCCGGATCTCGCGGCGGACAAGTTCGTCCAGTTGTCGAAGGATTACGCCGAACTGACGCCTGTCGTCGAGGCG
>JBGTBK010000206.1:0-3360 GCA_041749355.1 Sandaracinobacter sp.
GCGCTCGACAGCGCAGCCGAGGCCCGGCGTGTGGCCGGCCGACATGAAGGGCAGGCGCCACAACCCGCCGAAGACTTCGCCCTTGCGGCTGTCGGTCCGGACATCGACATAGCCGAGGCGTTCGTCGAGCTGGGGGCCGAGTTCGTGGAGGCGGACATCGGCTTCGTCGCGGCCCTGGACGAAGACGGCCGTGCACAGGGTGCGCGCGACGAGGCCGGCTGCGACGGGGGCTGAATCGAGGATTTCCGTGACCTGTCCGCAGCCGGCAAGGGCGAGGAGGGGGAGGGCGAGAAGGGCGTGGGTGCGGCGCATGGCGCAACGCTAGCGGGAGGGCGCGCGGGTTTCCAGACTGGCTGTGCGGGTGCCCAAATATCGGTGCGCCTTGCAATTTTCCCGGGGATGGCCCATATGGCGATTGCTGACGTCTTTGGGACGAAGCTTGAGTGACTGTCGGAGCCGGATCTTTCCTTCGCGGAAATGCAGGCCCCCCCTAGAAGCGCATCCTTCCTTTCATCGCATCAACGCACCGACAGCCTGTTGCTGCTCGGGCAAAGTTCGTACCTGGAAGGAATTCACTCATGCTGACTGGCACAGTCAAGTTTTTCAACGCCGACAAGGGCTACGGCTTCATTGCAGCCGAAGACGGTTCGGGCGACAGCTTCGTTCACATCAGCGCCGTCGAGCGTTCGGGCCTTGTGACGCTCGATCGCGACCAGCGCGTGACCTATGAGCTGGAAGAGGACCGTCGCGGCAAGATGGCCGCCACGAATCTGAAGCTCGTCTGAGGCCAGATGGCCAAGGAAGAGCTTCTGACACTCGACGGTGAGATCGAGGAAGTTCTGCCGGACGGACGGTTCGCCGTCCGTCTGGAGAATGACCACAAGATCATCGCCTACACGGCGGGGAAGATGCGGAAATTCCGCATCCGCTCCGTTGTGGGGGATCGGGTCATCGTTGAGATGACCCCTTACGACCTTGAAAAGGGCCGCATCATCTTCCGCGAGAAATCGACGGGCGGCGGTGGTGGCCCGGGCGGCCCGCGGCGGGGCAACTTCCGCCGCTAGCCTGCCCTTCGTCGGCATATTGCCGACGGAGAACAGTTTGCGTCGGCATATGGCCGTCGCAGCGTCGCACCCTCCGCCAGGGCGGAGGGGCGACACCCTTCATCGAACACAAGCAAGAAAGAGGCGCGCAAGCTCGCGCCCGAGGATCTATGACACTAGCAATGATACGCCGGCGCAAGGCCGGCATGCGCACCCAGGGCACGGCCCCGGTGAGCCAACACCCCGGAACACTGAGCGGAGCAGAGCTTCGCCGAATTGTCGCCGAGATGGTGGACTGAAAAGCGAAGGGCCAGGGGGAAACCTCTGGCCCTTTTGGTTCTGCTGATCTGAACCCGGCCTTTCGGGCTGGGCAGATGCGCTGGCTATTGCCGCGCCTTCCTTGCCGCATAGCGGGCGTCGCGGGCAGCCTTCATTTCGGCGGCAGTTGCGGGCTTTGCGCGGCTGGCCTTCTCGGCGCGGGCGGCCTCTGCGGCTGCCTCTTCGGCGGCCTTCTTCGCGGCGGCTTCGGCCTTGGCTGCGGCGATTGCCGCGGCCTTCGCTGCGCGTTCGTCGGCGATCGCCTTTTCCTTCGCCTCGCGGGCGAGGCGCTTCTCTTCCAGCACTGCGGGATCGACGGCGGGCTTTGCCTTGAACTTGTCGAGCGCCTTCTGCTTGGCCTTGGCGGCGGCTGCCGCGCGGTCCTGGAAGGAAGGGTCTTTGTAGGCAGCCACGAACTTGTCCTTGTGCAGGGATTGGGTGAAACAGGCGGGTGGTCGGCGCACGGTTGCGCGCGACTCCGCGAAGCTGCCCATATCGGGCCCCGGGCGCATCGGTGCAATGGGCAGAGGCTGTCAAAAGGTCGGAAGTTGACAGGCGCGCGCGGCTGGCATCATGCCCGAAGGACAGTGGAGGCATGCGACGATGGCGGACGAAACCGATATTTCCGGGCCGACGATTTCCGATTGGGAGAAGCTCGCGGCCGGCGAGGTGAAGGGGCGCGACCTCACCTGGCGCACGCAGGAAGGGATCGACGTGAAGCCGCTGTACACGGCGGACGACCTGCCGGCGCTGTCGCCCGGGCTGCCGGGCTTTGCGCCCTACACCCGCGGCGTTCGGGCGACCATGTATGCCGGACGGCCCTGGACCATCCGCCAATATGCGGGGTTTTCGACGGCCGAGGAGAGCAATGCCTTTTACCAGCGCAATCTTGCGGCCGGGCAGAAGGGCCTGAGCGTTGCCTTCGATCTTGCAACCCACCGGGGTTATGATTCCGACCATCCGCGTGTGACCGGGGACGTCGGCAAGGCGGGGGTCGCGATCGACAGCGTTGAGGACATGAAGATCCTGTTCGACGGGATCCCGCTGGACCAGATGTCGGTCTCGATGACGATGAACGGCGCGGTTCTGCCGTGCCTGGCCTTCTACATCGTTGCCGCCGAGGAGCAGGGCGTTCCCCAGGCAAAGCTGGACGGGACCATCCAGAACGACATCCTGAAGGAGTTCATGGTCCGCAACACCTATATCTATCCGCCCGAGCCATCGATGCGGATCGTGGCGGACATCATCGAATATACCTCCGCGCACTGCCCCAAGTTCAATTCGATCTCGATCAGCGGCTATCACATGCAGGAAGCCGGCGCGACTGCGGTGCAGGAGCTGGCTTTCACGCTGGCGGACGGCAAGGACTATGTGCGGTCTGCCATGGCGCGCGGGCTGGACATCGATGCGTTCGCGGGGCGGCTGTCCTTCTTCTTCGCGATCGGCATGAACTTCTTCATGGAAGTGGCGAAGCTGCGCGCGGCGCGGCTGCTGTGGGCGGAGATCATGGGCGAGCTTGGCGCCAAGGATCCGCGCAGCCGGATGCTCCGGACCCACTGCCAGACGAGCGGGGTGAGCCTCACGCAGAACGATCCGTGGAACAACATCGTGCGCACGGCCTATGAGGCGCTGGCGGCGGTGCTGGGGGGGACACAGTCGCTCCACACAAACAGCTTCGACGAGGCGATTGCGCTCCCGACCGACATGTCGGCCAGGATTGCGCGCAACACGCAGCTCATCCTGCAGCATGAGACGGGGGTGACCAATGTGGTCGATCCGCTGGGGGGGAGTTACTACGTGGAGGCGCTGACCCGCGAATTGGCGGATGCGGCGCGGGGGCTGATTGGCGAGATCGACAAGCTGGGCGGCATGACCCACGCGATCCGGGAGGGGATGCCGCAGCGGCATATCGAGGAAGCCGCCGCCGCGACGCAGGCGCGGATCGACAATGGCGAGACGGTGGTGGTTGGCGTCAACAAATACCGGCTGGAGAACGAGC
>JBGTBK010000207.1:0-7679 GCA_041749355.1 Sandaracinobacter sp.
CCGGCCGGCGGCATGGCCCGCAGCCGCGACGAAGCCGTCGCGGTGGCCGAACGCATCGGCTACCCCGTGCTCATGCGCCCCTCCTATGTGCTGGGCGGGCGCGCGATGGAGATCGTCGAAACCACTGCCAACCTCGAAGCCTATATCGAGACCGCCGTGAAGGTCTCCGGCGACAGCCCGGTGCTGATCGACCGCTATCTGCGGGACGCAATCGAAGTCGACGTCGACGCGATTTCAGATGGCGAGACCGTCCACATCGCGGGCGTAATGCAGCATATCGAGGAAGCGGGCGTCCACTCCGGCGACAGTGCCTGCTGCATCCCGCCGCACAGCTTGTCGGCCGAAATCATCGCCGAAATCCATATGCAGGCCGAGAAACTCGCCCGCGCGCTGGGTGTGAAGGGCCTGATGAACGTGCAGTTCGCGGTGAAGGACAATGAAGTCTACCTGATCGAGGTGAACCCCCGGGCCAGCCGCACCGTCCCCTTCGTCGCCAAGGCCCAGGGGCGCCCTTACGCCAAGATCGCCGCTCGCGTGATGGCCGGCGAGAAGCTGTCGACCTTCGATCTGGCGCCGCGCGGCAACCGCCATGTGTCGGTGAAGGAGGCGGTCTTCCCCTTCGCCCGCTTCCCCGGCTCAGACCCCGTCCTCAGCCCGGAAATGAAATCCACCGGCGAGGTGATGGGGATCGACAGCGACTTCGCAATGGCCTTCGCCAAGAGCCAGCTTGCCGCCGGCACCGTGCTTCCCATGGAGGGTCGTGTCTTCATATCGGTGAAAGACAGCGACAAGCCCCACATCCTGGAGGCCGCGCGCGGGCTGGTGGAGATGGGTTTCGAGCTGGTCGCCACCCGCGGGACTGCTGCCTGGCTGCGCGAACAAGGTGTGGCGGTGGCCACCATCAACAAGGTGCTCGAAGGCCAGCCGCACATCGTTGACGCGATGCGCGACGGCCGGATCGCGCTGGTGTTCAACACCACCGAAGGCGTGCAGAGCCTGAAGGATTCGGAAACGATCCGGTCGGCCGCCTGGGCGCAGAAGGTGCCGATCTTCACGACTGCCTCGGCTTCCATTGCCAGCGTAAAGGCGATTGCCGCGATGAAGGCGCGCCCGATGGACGTGACCCCGCTGCAGGCGCACCACGCCGATTGAACGGCTCGGCGCGAACCGGAACGGGTTCGTCTCGCACTTGCGGAACGCGTGTCTCGCCCCTACAGTTATCGCCCGAATTCGGCATCCAACGCCCTCCGAACGGCCCGGGACAGACATGGCTGATTGCCAGTCCCCATCCTGTCGGACCACGCCACCTCGAGTGAGAGTCAGATCAGCGCATGGCAACGATTGAAAAGGTCCCGATGCTTGCCGAAGGGCATGCAATGCTGATGAAGCAGTTGAAGCAGTTGAAGGAAGTCGACCGGCCGGAGAATGTGGAAGCGATCGAGGAAGCCCGTGCCCACGGGGATCTGTCCGAGAACGCGGAGTATCATGCCGCCAAGGAACGGCAGGGCCAGATCGAATCCCAGATCGCGGATTTCGAGGACAAGCTCGCCCGCGCGGTCGTGATCGACCCGACCCAGCTTTCGGGCGACAAGGTGGTGTTCGGTGCAACCGTCCGCCTTCTCGACGAGGACGACAAGCCGATCACCTATCAGATCGTCGGCGAGCTCGAGGCCGACGCCAAGCGTGGCCGCATCAGCTACAATTCGCCGGTCGGGCGCGCTCTGATCGGGCGCCGGCTTGGCGAGGAAGTGGAAGTGGTGACCCCCTCGGGCGACCGCAGCTACATGATCGACCAGGTCGAGTTCCGCTAGACCACGGCCCTGCGCGCTACGGACCGCAAATGACCGACCAGCCGCAGATGCAGCCGCAGATGCAGCCAACGGGCGCGGATGCCGTTCCGCTTCCCGTCGGCTGGGCCACGCGGATCATCATCGTCGTCTGCGTCGCGATCGAGCTGCTGTTCCTGGCCATGGGGGACAGCTTCGCCCGCACGGCCCTGATGTCGGCCGGGTTGGTACCGGCCCGGGTAACGGGCGCAATCGTCGGCATCCCCGAAGGCCCCCTGCCGCCGGCGCTCACCTTCCTCACCCACATCTTCCTGCACTCGGGCTGGGTGCATCTGGCGATGAACATGGTGTTCCTCGGCTGGGTCGGTCGCCAGGTCGAGGGGCTGGTCGGCACCGGGCGGTTCCTGCTGCTCTTCTTTGCCGGCGGGATCGCAGGCGGCGCCCTGCAGGTTCTGCTCACCCAGACCTCGGTGGTTCCGGTGATCGGCGCCTCGGGCGCCATCTCGGCCGTTTTCGCGGCCTATGCCCTGCTGTTTGCGCGCAGTGGCGAGGATCCGGCCATGTTCTTGGGGATGCGCCTTTCCGGAGAGACTGTCCGCGCGCTTCGCTACGCCTCGCTGTGGATCGGCCTGCAGCTGCTGACCGGCGTTGCCTTCAACCTGCCCGGCTCGGGCGGAATCGCCATCTGGGCGCACATCGGCGGCTTCCTGGCGGGCCTGCTGTTCGCGCCATTCCTGCGCCGCGCGGCTGAGGCTGGCTGAGGCACGCGGCCGGCAGCTGAGCTGCCGAGTCCGCTTTGGATTTTCATAAGAGCAAGAATTAAAGTGCGTGGCAAAGCCACGCCGTCGGACGGGTTCGGCGAACTGTGGATCGCCGCCCCGCCGGCCGGGCCGTAGGCGAGTCAGGCGACCAGCGCTGCGCGCTGGCGACTGCCGCCTACTTGCCCATCTCCTTGTCGAGATTGTCGACGATCGCCTGGAAGAACATCTCGGTCGTCATCCAAGCCTGATCCGGGCCGATCAGAAGGGCCAGATCCTTCGTCATCTTGCCCTGCTCGACGGTCTCGATGCAGATCCGCTCCAGAGTCTCGGCAAAGGCCGTTACTTCCGGCGTGTCGTCCAGCTTGCCGCGGTGCTTCAGCCCGCCCGTCCAGGCAAAAATGCTGGCAATCGGGTTGGTGCTGGTCTGCTTGCCCTGCTGGTGCTGGCGGTAGTGGCGCGTCACGGTGCCGTGCGCGGCTTCCGCCTCCACCGTCTTGCCGTCGGGCGTCAGCAGCACGCTCGTCATCAGGCCAAGGCTGCCGAAGCCCTGCGCCACCATGTCGGACTGCACGTCGCCGTCGTAATTCTTGCAGGCCCAGATGAACTTGCCGCTCCACTTGAGCGCCGAGGCGACGAGATCGTCGATCAGGCGATGCTCATAGACAATGCCCAGCTTCTGGTAGGCCGCCTTGAACTCCTTGTCGTACACCTCCTGGAACAGGTCCTTGAAGCGGCCATCATAGGCTTTCAGGATCGTGTTCTTGGTGGAGAGATAAACCGGCCACTGCCGGATCACGCCATAGTTCAGGCACGACCGCGCGAAATCGCGGATGCTGTCGTCAAGATTGTACATCCCCATCGCCACGCCTGACGACGGATAGGTGAAAACCTCATGCTCGATCTCTTTCGAGCCGTCCTCGCTGACCCACTTCATCGTCAGGGTACCGGCTCCCGGCACCAGGAAGTCAGTCGCGCGATACTGGTCTCCGAAGGCGTGGCGGCCAACCACGATCGGGTCGGTCCAGCCCGGCACGAGGCGTGGGACGTTGGAGATCACGATCGGCTCGCGGAACACGACACCACCAAGGATGTTTCTGATGGTGCCGTTGGGCGACTTCCACATCCGCTTCAGGCCGAATTCCTCCACCCGCTGCTCGTCGGGCGTGATGGTGGCGCATTTCACGCCGACCCCATGCTCCTTGATCGCATTGGCGGCTTCAACCGTCACCCGGTCGTCTGTGCGGTCGCGTTCCTCGATTCCGAGGTCGTAATAGCGCAGGTCGACGTCCAGATAGGGCAGGATCAGCTTCTCGCGGATCCACTGCCAGATGATGCGGGTCATCTCGTCGCCGTCGAGTTCGACGACCGGGCCCTTCACCTTGATCTTGCTCATGCCACCTCGGACTTGCTTGGAAAAACGCCTGCGGTTGCGCTGTCCTTAGGGCGGTGGCAGGTGCGCCGCAAGCGCGTCTGTGTCGGGCAGATGCTGCACATGTGTCAGGATGTCGGCTCCGGCAAAACCGCTGTCCACCGTGTGGCGCAGCAGCGTCAGGAACGGGTCCCAGAAGCCGCCGTCCCCGATCAGCCACACGGGTTTGCTGTGCAGCCGCAGGTTGCGCCACGAAAGCACCTCGACCAGTTCGTCCAGCGTGCCGAGCCCGCCGGGAAGCGCGAGCACGGCATCCGCCTGTTCGAACATCACGAACTTCCGCGTGTGCAGGCTATCGGTAATCGTCATGTCGTCGCACAGGGGTTCAGCAACCTCCCACGCCTTCAGGAAGCTCGGGATCACGCCCTTCACCTGTCCGCCGGCCGCAATCGCGGCGCGACCGGCCTCGCCCATCAGGCCCAGCGCGCCGCCGCCATACACCAGCGCAACGCCGCGCGCGGCAAACAGGCGCCCGACCTCTGCCGCAAGACTGGCGTGTCGGCTGTCGACACCACAGCGAGACCCGCAGAAGACCAGAACACTGCGGATCGGGCCGGCGTGTTCCTCTGAGTGGCGCAAATGGGAGGGCGAATCGAGGGGATGAGGCATGATGTCCTGCCCTAGCACTGCGGCACCTGCGCCAACATTGCCCATTGCGAAGCGCGGTCACGGGGCGCTAAAGGCCCACAAATTTCCCGGCAGGAACTGTCCAATGGCAACATCCACCCCAGACACGATCGAAGGCCCCGACGGCGTCCGTCGCCGCGACTTCATCTATGTCGCAACTGGCGCCTTTGCCGGCGTCGGCGCGGCAGCCGTCGCCTGGCCGCTCATCAACCAGATGAACCCGTCAGCCGACGTTCGCGCGCTTGCAACCGTCGAGGTCGACCTCTCGTCGATCCAGCCCGGCCAGGCCATCAAGACGATCTGGCAGTCGAAGCCGGTGTTCGTGCGCAACCTGACGCAAGCCGAACAGGACGCAGCAAACAAGGTGCCGCTGAGCGAATTGCGCGATCCGCAGTCGCTGAACGACCGCACCAAGGACGGCAACCGCAACTGGCTGATCACGCTTGGCGTGTGCACCCACCTCGGCTGCGTTCCGCTGGGCGCTGCCGAAGGCGAGAACAAGGGCGACTATGGCGGCTATTTCTGCCCCTGCCACGGCTCGCACTACGACACGGCCGGGCGCACCCGCCGCGGCCCGGCGCCGACCAACCTGGTCGTGCCCGCCTACGCCTTCAAGTCCCCCACGCTGATCGAGATCGGATGATCCCATGAGCTTTCCCTGGGCAAACCATTACGAGCCGAAGCACCCTGTCATGCAGTGGATTGACAGCCGGCTGCCGCTTCCCCGTCTCGTCTACAACAGCGTCGGCGCCGGATACCCCGTGCCGCGCAACATCAACTACATGTACAACTTCGGCGTGCTGGCCGGCGTTGCCCTGGTGATCCAGATCATCACCGGCATCGTGCTTGCCATGCACTATTCGCCGGGTGTCGCCAGCTCCTTCGCCTCGATCGAGCACATCATGCGGAACGTGAACCAGGGTTGGCTCATCCGCTACATGCACATGAACGGCGCCAGCTTCTTCTTCATCGTGGTCTATTTCCACATCTTCCGCGGCCTTTACTACGGAAGCTACAAGGCCCCGCGCGAAGTGGTCTGGATGCTGGGTGTCGTCATCCTCATCCTGATGATGGCAACCGCCTTTATGGGCTATGTGCTTCCCTGGGGCCAGATGAGTTTCTGGGGTGCGCAGGTCATCACCTCGCTCTTCTCGGCGATCCCGCTGGTCGGCGAAGCGATCCGCACCTGGCTCGTCGGCGGCTTTGCCCCCGACAACGCCACCATCACGCGCTTCTTCTCGCTGCACTATCTGCTGCCGTTCGTGATCCTGGGCGTGGTGATCCTGAAGATCTGGGCGCTGCACATCCCGGGTTCCACCAACCCGACCGGCGTCGAGGTGCAGGGCCCGCAGGACACGCTGCCCTTCCACCCCTATTTCACCGCGAAGGACTTCGTCGGCATCTGCGTCTACCTGATGCTGTTCTCGGCGTTCGTCTTCTTCATGCCGAACTCGCTGGGCCACCCGGACAATTATGTCCAGGCAAACCCGCTCAGCACGCCCGCCCACATCGTGCCGGAATGGTATCTGCTCCCCTTCTACGCGATCCTGCGGGCCTTCACGATCAACTTCCTCTGGATCGATGCCAAGCTGTGGGGCGTGATCGCGATGTTCGCATCGCTCATCGTGCTCTTCTTCCTGCCCTGGCTCGACACCAGCCGCGTGAAGTCGGCCTCCTACCGTCCGCTCTACCGGATCTTCTTCTGGGTGCTCGTCGCCGACATGTTCCTGCTCGGCTGGGTCGGCGCAAAGCCCGCGGAAGAGCCCTATGTCCGCATCGGGCAGGTCGCGACGGCCTATTATTTCGCCCACTTCCTGATCATCATGCCGCTGCTCTCCTTCTTCGAAAAGCCGCTGCCGCTGCCCAACAGCATCGCGGAAGCCGTTCTGGGCAAGAAGGCCGGCAAGCAGGATGGCAGCCCGGCGGGCGTCATGCCCGGCGCCGCTGCACCAGCCGAATAAGGGGTCACACACCATGGTTCGTATCTTCGGCTTCGGTGCCGGCCTGCTCTTCGTCGTGACGCTTCTCGTGGCCTTCTTCGTGCCCCGCGAGGCAACCGTTCCCGACCCCATCAAGGCCATTCACCTCTACCCGCGCGACGCAGGCCTTGCCCACGATGGCCCGATGGGCATGGGCGTGTTCGGCACCTTCGATCGTGCGCAGCTCCAGCGTGGCTTCCAAGTCTACAAGGAAGTCTGCTCGGCCTGCCATGGGCTCGAGCGCATCGCATTCCGCAACCTGACGGCGCTCGGCTTCTCCGAAGCCGAAGTGAAGGCACTCGCCAGGCAGAAGGAAGTGCCTTCGATCAACCCGCAGACGGGTGAGCCAGCGACCCGTCCGGCTCTGCCGGCCGACCATTGGCCCAACCCCTTCCCGAACGAGACGACGGCCCGGCTTGCGAACAACAATGCGCTGCCGCCCGATCTCTCGCTCATCATCAAGGCGCGTCCGGACGGCCAGAACTATGTCTATTCGCTGCTGACCGGCTACGACAAGCCGATCCCCAAGGGGCACGATGTGCCGCCGGGACTGAACTTCAATCCCTATTTCCACTCGGTCAATATCGCGATGGCCAAGCCTCTGAACGATGGCCAGATCGAATATGCAGATGGAACAACGGCAACGGTCGACCAGATGGCGAAGGACGTGACTGCCTTCCTGCGCTGGACGTCGGAGCCGGAACTGGAAATCCGCCGGCAGACCGGCGTGGCGACGATGATCTTCCTCGCTATCCTCACGCTGCTTGCCTACCTCACCTATCGTCGGGTTTGGGCTGGCATCGAGCATTGATCCACGGCCATAGGCTGCAATCCTGAAGGGGCGGGGGAAACCCCGCCCCTTTTTGCGTGATGGCTCGATTTGGGTCACTCCTCAATTGACCTTGGCGAACAGTCGGTATGTGATGCCCCCCGACACCAAAGGGGAGGGCCTGATGCTCCGGACGACATTGCTGACCGTTTCCGTTCTCGCAGCGACTGCTGCCATCGCACAGACACCCCCGCCGCCAGCACCGCCGGCGCCACCTGCTGCGCCAATGGCGCCCGCAGCGCCAGTCGCCCCGGCGGCACCCGTTGC
>JBGTBK010000208.1:0-4814 GCA_041749355.1 Sandaracinobacter sp.
GGGCGAAGCCCGCGAGTCCGCCTGGGTGAAGAAAAGAGAAGAAGAAAGCGCGGCATAGCCGCGTCGTCGGACACGCAAAATGGGCGGGGTGTAGGCCCCGCCCTTTTTCGTGCCGGCCGGGCCGGCGGCGAGTCTGCGGTCCAGCGCCTTGCGCTGGCCGCAGCCGCCTCTGGCCTAGAACTTCACCCCAGCCGTCACCGCCACCGTCCGCGGCGGACCATAATAGCCGATGATCGAGTTGCCGAGCAGCGCGCCAGGGAAGTTGTAGCCGCCCACGCGATACTTCTCGTCGGTCAGGTTCCGGCCGTGCACGCCGATCGTGAAGCGGTCGTCGCCCGAAGTCCAGTTCACCGACGCGTCGACGATCACCGTTGCCGGCTGGTCGAGGAGCGCGTTGGGGATTTCGAACATCGACTGTTCCGAGCGCAGCGCCACAGCCGGCGTGATCGCAAGCGTGCCGCCGAACAGCGGGTTCGACCAGGTGGCGTTGGCGTTGATCACGAATTCCGGCGTGTTCTGAAACACGCGCTGGTCGGCGACATCGACCGGGGTGGTGCCGCCGGCGATGAAGGTGAGGAACTCCTTGTACTCGGCATGGATGTAGCCGAACGCCAGGTTCAGTTGCAGATTGTCGGTGGGGACTGCCCGCACTTCCAGTTCGAAGCCGTAGATTTCGGCCTGGCCGGCATTGTCGACGACCGAGGCAACGCCCACGTTCGGCGGCGGCTGCACGGCCTGCACGGTCACCTGCTGGTCCTTGTAGTCGGAGTAGAAGGCAGCTGCGTTGATGAACAGGGTGCGGTCGAGGAAGGCACCCTTCATTCCCAGTTCCCAGCTGTCGATGGTCTCGGGCTCGTAGCCGTTGACGGTGCTGGGGATGAAGATGGCGTCGCCGCGCATGTCGAACCCGCCCGACTTGAAGCCGCGGCCCCAGCTTGCATAGAGGTTCAGATCCTCGTTGGGCTGGTAGCTGAGCGAGACCCGCGGGGTGAACTTCTCGAAGCTGCGATCATTGGTGTAGTCGGTGCGGGTGCGGAAGAAGATCGCATTGGGGTTGCCGAACGCGGGCGAGCCGATGCCCAGATAATCCTGCCTGAGGACGGTCGCTTCCTTCTTGTCCTTCGTCCAGCGAAGGCCAGCCGACAGCTTGAACTGGTCGGTGAGATCGTAGGAGAAGTCGCCGAAGAAGGCGATGGACTTGGTGTCGACCCGGCCGGCGGTGTAGGTGGTGAGGTTCGCATTGCCGATGATGGTGTCGAACGCACCCTCGGCGCGGCCGTCGAGGTAGAAGACGCCGACAACGCCCTGCAGGCGGTCGCCTTCATAGGTGAGCTGGATTTCCTGGGTGAGCTGGTCGTCCTCGTAATAGGCGGGGATGTCGAGCACAGGGCCGGGCGTGTTGTCGAAGTCGATCAGCGTGTCGGTGCGGCCGTCGCGATAGGCGGTGATCGACTTCAGCGTCAGCGTGTCCGACAGCGCAAGCTCGCCGGTCAGGCTGACCCCTTGCGTCATCACGCTGTTCTCGTCGCCGAGGCCGGCGCGGGTGTCGTAGACGCTGTCGGTCGGCTCGAAAGCGGCGAGGCCGCCATTGCCCGTCAGGCGGGTGCCGTGGCGGGGATTGCTCTTGTCTTCGGTGCGGTCAGCCGCAACCCGGACGAACAGGTCGCCATTGTCGAACTCGGCCGAAAGGCGGCCGGCGAGCACATCCTTGTCATAATGTTCGGCGCCAGTGGTGAGGTTGGTGCCGTAGCCGTCGCGCTGCAGCCAGGCGACTGCGCCGCCGACCGCGAAATTTTCGCCCAGCGGCACGCTGACCGAGCCGACGAGGTCGATCTGGTTGTAGCTGCCATAGGTGGCCCGCACATTGCCGCTAAACTCGTTGCCGAGCCGCTTGGTGACATATTTGATCGCGCCGCCGATGGTGTTGCGGCCATAGAGCGTGCCCTGCGGCCCGCGCAGGATCTCGATCCGCTCCACGTCGAAGATGTCGAGCACGGCGCCCTGGGGACGCGCCACATAGACGTCGTCGACATAGAGGCCGACGCCGGGCTCGAAGCCCCAGAGCGGGTCCTGCTGGCCGACGCCGCGGATGAAGGCGATGAGGGTGGAGTTGGAGCCGCGTGCCACCTGCAGGGTGAGGTTCGGGGTCTGCCGCTGAAGCGCGGTGATGTCGGGCGCGCCCTGCGCTTCCAGCGTCTCGCCCGAGAAGGTGGAGACCGCGATCGGCACCTCGAGCAGGCTTTCGTCGCGGCGGCGGGCCGACACGATGATGTCGCCGCTGTTCGCTTGTTCGACAGCCGTTTCGGGCGCTGTCTGCGCGGCAGCGGGGTAGGCAAGGCCCATCGCGAGGGCTAGCAACGACAGATGGCGTGCGGGGTGCATCTTTCTCTCCCAAGGCTTCGGCCCCTTTTTGGGGCTTGCGGTTCCGTTGGACACAGGCTTACTGAAACCCGAATCATTATTCAACTTGAAACCTGAATCAGGTCGAGGGTTGCAGGGAGATGACGCGGTGAGCGATGCAGCAATGTCACAGCAGGAAGCTGGGACGGACCGGATGGCAGCCGAACAGGGCGCGCATCCCGGCGTGATCGTGCCCAAGACCGAGCGGGGGCGGCGAACGCTGCGCGCCCTTCTGGATGCCGCGGCGCTGGAATTCGGCGCCAACGGCTTTCACGCCACCGGAATCACCGACATCACCCGCCGCGCCGGCGTCGCGCTTGGCAGTTTCTACACCTATTTCGCCAGCAAGGAGGACATCTTCCGCGCGCTGGTGAGCGACCTTTCGGCCCAGGTGAAGGCCAATGTGACCCCCCATGTGGAAGCGGCGCCTGATGCGCTTGCCCGCGAGCGGGCGGCCCTGTCGGGCTTTCTGGAGTTCGTGACCCGCCAGCAGCTGATCTACCGGATCATTGACGAGGCCGAATTCGTGGCCCCGGACGCCTATCGCAGCCATTATGAGCTGACAGTGGCCCGGATTGCAGCCCGCCTGAAGGCCGGGGCCGAACGTGGCGAGCTTCGCGACGACGTCGGCGATGTCGAAGCCTGGGCGATCGCGGGAATGAACGTGTTCCTGGGCCTGCGCTACGGCGTGTGGAGCGACGGCACTGACCTTGCCGAGGTGGTCGAACGCGCCAACCGGCTGGTGGCAGACGGCCTCAGGGCGCGCTGACCTCGAGCGTCAGCCCGGAAGGAAGCGGGCTGCGAGGTCCTTGGCGATGCGTGCCGGGCGGCGGGTGGCCGTGTCGATGCAGCACCAGCTGGACTGGACTTCGGCCAGGATGGTGTCGCCGCGCTGGATGAGGGTGGTGAAGAAGGCCCGGCTGCCCTGCACGCCGGTCGCGACCACGTCGGCGAGCACGGCGTCATCCAGGAAGGCCGGCGCGCGGTAGGTGATCTCGTGCTTCAGGGCGACCCACAGGTGCCGCGCGACGGCTTCGCCGGGCGCCACCTTCTGCCAATAGGCAATCACGGCATCCTGAACCCATTTCAGGTACACGGCATTGTTCACATGGCCCATGAAGTCGATGTCGGCAGGGTCGATGCGGATGCTGTGCTGATACATGGCCGGAGCTTAACGTGGCGATGCCGCAGCGCACAAGTGGCAATGCGGCAGGCAGCGCGCCGCAATCAGGGTTTCCAGCCGGTCTGCTGCGTCACTTCGGCCCAGACAAGCTGGCCCAATCGCTGCGCCACCGGGCCGGGTTTGCCGCTGCCCACGGCCGCTCCGTCCAGCTGCACGATGGGCAGGATGGGCGCTGTCGTCGAAGTGAGGAACAGCTCGGGCGCGGCGCGGGCTTCCTCCAGCGTGAAGGGCCGCTCGACGACCTCCATCTGGGCGGCGCGCGCGAGGTCGAGCAGCGTGTCACGGGCGATGCCGGGCAGGATCCGGGCCGAGATCGGGTGGGTGACGATGCGGCCCGAGCTGTCCACCATGTGCATGTTGGTGGAGCCGCCCTCGGTCACCTCGCTGCGTCCATCGGGGCCGTCGCGCACGAACATCGCCTCGAAGGCAGCTGCTGCCCTTGCCTCCTGCTTGGCCATCACGGCCGGCAGCAGGCCCGTGGTCTTCAAGTCGCAGCGCGCCCAGCGCTGGTCAGGCAGGCTGATCACCGACACGCCGGTTTCCAGCTGCGGCAGCCGCTGGCCGAAGTCGAACCGCCGCGCCGTCATCACCAGCGTGGGGGGGGTTCCAGCCGGGAAGGCATGGTCGCGCTTGGCGGCACCGCGGCTGATCTGGATATAGAGCAGGCCGTCCGGGTAGCGGCTCATTGCGACCAGCCGACGCGCGATCTGCGCAAGCGCCGGCTCGGCGGGCGCCCCCTCGATGAACAGCGCCGCAAGCCCGCGCCTCAGCCGCCACAGATGCTTGTCCCAGTCGAGGAAGCGGCCGTTCAGGAAGGCCACCACCTCGTACAGGCTGTCGGCGAACTGGAAGCCACGGTCCTCGACCGAGACGCCGGCGGCGGAAATCGGGCCATAGCGGCCGTTGACGTAGGCGACAGCGGGCATGATGCCAGCGATTACGCGCCGCAGTTGCCCCGCGCAACGTCCGCGCGCATCAGCCGCGCATGGGTGCACCACAGATTCTCTGGTTCCGCCAGGACCTCCGCCTTGCCGACCAGGCCGCCGTTCAGGCCGCAGCGGCTGCCGGGCCCGTCCTCCCTGTGTTTGTCCTCGACGAGGAGAGCGACGGCATCCGGCCGATGGGCGGGGCCTCGCACTGGTGGCTGCACCACAGCCTCTTGAGCCTGGACGCAAGCCTCCGCGCGCTGGGCGGGCGCCTGCTGTTGCTGAAGGGCCGCAGCGCCGAGGTG
>JBGTBK010000209.1:0-4274 GCA_041749355.1 Sandaracinobacter sp.
GGCCGGCTGGCGGCTGCCACCTCAACTGGCGGGCTGTTCGGCAAGCGCCCAGGCCGGGTTGGCGACACCCCGATCCCGGGCGCCGGCACCTGGGCCGACAGCGACATCGCAATCAGCTGCACGGGCATCGGCGAGCATTTCATTCTCGCAGGCGGGGCAGGAGACGTGGCCGCACATATTCGCTATGCAGGTGTCACAATCCGGGTGGCTGCCGATGCGATGCTGGCGAAGGTCGCGCAATTCGGTGGTGATGGCGGGTTGATAGCAGTGGGTAAGGATGGTCGCCCTGTCTTCGCCTGGAACTCCAGGGGATTGAAACGGGCCGCCGCTGGCTCTGTGTATGAGCCGATGGTTGCGATCACCTGACCACGACCGACGAGGAGTGCCGCTTGCGTACCGAGCCGACCGAAGACCTCAGTTCGATGCCCGACCCGACAGCCCTGTCGGGCAATGAATTCGCCAAGAGCCGAAACACCCGCCGCCGCATCATGGATGCAGCCCGAGACCTGCTGGTAGCCGAGGGCTATGCCGGCTTCTCGACCAGCGCAGTCGCCGAGGGCGCCGGTCTCACGCGCCCTGCAATGCTCTATCACTTCGGGTCACGCGCAGAGCTGCTCAACGCAGTCATCCGCTATGTGGTGCGCCGCCGGATCGAGCTTTTCGAAGAGGCGGTCAGGGCCATTCCGACAACAGAAAGCTACAAGGGGCAGAAGTTCCGCGCCTATGCCGTTGCGCTGGCCTGGGAGCATCTGGACCTCCCCGAGTTCTGGGCCTTTACCGAGCTCGTCATGGCAGCGCGAACCGATCCGGAACTTGCCGCCATCATCCAGCCGGCAATCGCCATCTTCGATCGCTCCCGGCGGGAGCTGACCACGCAGGTGTTTCCTGCCAACGCCTACGACGTGGCGGACTTCAATCTCGCCCGCGATGTCGTGCGGTTCCTGTCCGAGGGCGCAATTGCCCAGAACAGCATCGTCGAGCAGCGCGAGCAGCGCATCGCCGACCTGAAGCACTTCCTGCACATGCTGGTTGCAACAACCGAGGGAAACATCTTCCTCGAGGCTGTCGTCCGCAACCGGCCCCGGAAAACTGACGACCCCCTTCCCTGACGGCCCCCTTTCCCAACGGCGTCCGTCAGCCGCGACTGACTCGGATCACCTTGCCGGCGGCATCGTCTGTCGTCACCCAGACGCTGCCATCGGGTGCCACCCGCACATCGCGGATTCGCTCGCCAAGTCCCTTCAGCAGGCTTTCCTCGCCCAACATCTGTCCATCCGCCGACAGCCGCACCCGGCGCAATTCTCTGTCCACCAGTGCGCCGACCAGCAGGTCGCCGGTCCACTCCGGGAACATCGCCCCGCGATAGACGGCAAGGCCCGAAGGCGCGATCGAAGGCACCCACACCACGATCCCGTCGGTCATGCCCTTGTAGGTGCGGTAGGGCGAGATTGTCGCGCCCGAATAGTCCAGCCCCTTGGTTGCGACCGGCCAGCCGTAATTGGCGCCGGCGCGGATGATGTTCACCTCGTCGCCACCCCGGGGCCCATGCTCGTGCGCAAACAGCATGTTGCGCACCGGATCAAAGGCCAGCCCCTGCGGGTTGCGGTGCCCGCGGCTCCAGATCGCGCCTTGCGCCGTCGCGTTGGCGGCAAAGGGGTTGCCGTCGGGCACCTTCCCCTCGGTCGTGATCCGCATCACCTTGCCCAGCGGGCTGTCCAGCCTCTGCGCCTGCTCGCGATAGTCGAATCCGTCGCCCGTCGTGAGCGCAAGCGTGCCATCCGGCAGGAAGGCCATTCGCCCGCCGAAATGCACCGGGCCACGCTTCAGCGGGGTCGCCGTGTAGATCGGAGTCACCTCGATCAGCGAATTGCCCACCAGCTTGGCCCGGGCAACCCGGGTTCCATTGGCCCGGTTGGTGCCATGCGCATAGGACAGGAAGACCACACCATTCTGCTGGAACCCGGGGTCCGCCACCACGTCGAACAGGCCGCCCTGCCCTTCGTTGAACACCGGCGGCACGCCCGTCACCTTCGTCACCCGTCCGCCTTCGATCCGCCGCAGCCCGCCGTTGCGCTCGGTCACCAGCACCCCGCCCCCGGGCAGGAAGGCGATGCTCCAGGGATGGTCGAGCCCGCTCGCAATCACTTCGGTCTTCAGGGTCGGCGCGCTGGGCTTCACAAGCGCCTGCCCCTGCGCCGCCGTCGAACCAAGACCCGCAAAAAGCAGGACCGCCAGCGCAATCAACGGACGCCGCATAAATCTCTCCCCCGAACCGGAATTCCCCGCTAGGCTAGCCGCACACCCCGCAAGGGACAAGCAGGGCAAGGGAGTTTAGCGGATGAAAAGCTGGGGGCGGCGACTTCTGGGGCTGTTGGTGAGCGCACTTGTCGCGACCGCGCTGGTCAGCCTCGGGCACAGCCTGTTCGTGCAGGCCGAGCTGGCGGCACTGGGCACCGAGCTTCCGCTGCATGTCCGCCTCGGCGCAATCCTTCGCGACTTCGTCGGCCTTCTGCCGGCGCTGGGGACAGTGCTGCTTGCCGCATTGCTGGTTGCCTATCTCATCGCCGGCTTCCTGAAGCCCCGCGCCGGTCTGCTCGCCCCCTTCGCCTATCCGCTGGCTGGCTGGGCCGCCGTGACCCTTGCACTCGTCGCAATGAAGCTCGCCTTCGGCTTCTCCCCGCTGGCCGGCGCCCGCACGGGGGCCGGCCTGTTCATCATGAGCCTGGGCGGCCTCGTGGGTGGTGCCGTGTTCGGCTGGATGATCCGCAAGCGGGCCTAAGCGGCCGGAAGGGCCGCAAGCGCACCTAGGCCGTGGGCAACGCCGCCACTGCGGCCCGATACTCGTCCATGATCCCGTCCAGTATCTCCTTCACCGGCCGCACGCTGCCGATGCGGCCTGCCACCTGCCCCGTCAGCGCGATCGCGGCCTCCATGTCGCCCCCGAAGTAAAGGTCCTTCGCCCGCGCCATCTCGCCAAAGATGTTGGCCGAAGGCTCCAGCTCCAGCTTCGTCGTCCGCTCGGTGCGCAAAGCTCTCAGCGCTGGCCCCGGTCCCTGCCGGTTCAGGAACACCGTGTCGGTTTCCTTCGCACCAACGATCATGTCCTTCCAGTTCTGGTGCACCGGGCTTTCCGCTGCGCTCACCATCCGCGTGCCCAGCTGGATCGCGTCGGCTCCCAGCGCAAAGGCCGCGGCCATCGTCCGCCCGCACAGCATGCCGCCGGCTGCCACGATGGGCTTGTCGGTGTGGGCGCGCACCAGCGGGATCAGCACCATGGAGGACACATCGCGCGCATTCTTGAAGCCGCCGCCCTCGCCGCCTTCCACCACCAGCCCGTCGACGCCTGCCTCCAGCGCCTTCAGCGCGCCAGCCAGGTTCGGCACCACATGGAACACCGTCAGCCCCGCCGCCTTCAGCTCGGCACAATAGCGGTTCGGGTCGCCAGCCGACGTCGTCACGAACCGCACGCCCTGGTCGATGATGAAACGCACGATGTCGGGATCGCGCACAAAAGCCTGGGCCACATTCACGCCGAAGGGCTTGTCCGTCAGCTCGCGCATCTTGGCGATCTCGCCGCGAATCGCGTCCAGTTCGCCAGAGCTCGTCTCGATGATGCCAAGCCCGCCGGCATTGGAAACGGCAGAGGCCAGCTGGGCCCGCGCGATCCACCCCATCGGCGCCTGGATAATCGGCCGCTCGATCCCCAGCATCTCGCAGATCCGGTTGCCCTGCATCGTCATTCTCCCCATTTGCGGTTGGTCAAAGCCAAGCACGGCAGCCCAGGGCAAGCCACCTGTCGATTTTTCCGGACATGCGCTTGTGTGGCAGAAATGCCACACTACATGCCCTTCACAAGGAGCAAATTCGGGCCATGAACATCGAGAAATTCACCGACCGGGCCAAGGGCTTCCTGCAGGCCGCCCAGACCATCGCGATGCGCGAAACGCACCAGCGCGTCACCAGCGCCCATGTGCTGAAGGCCCTGCTGGATGACGACCAGGGCATGGCAACCGGCCTCATCACGGCCGCCGGCGGAGACGCGACGCGCGCCCGGATCGCAGTGGATGCCGCCGTCTCCAAACTGCCCAAGGTGTCGGGAAGCGGCGCGCAACTGCAGTGGGACCAGGATGTCGCCCGTGTGCTCGACCAGGCCGAACAGGTCGCCACCAAGGCCGGCGACAGCTTCGTCACCGTCGAACGCCTGCTGCTCGCCCTCGCGCTCGCGCCCGAGACCGAGGCCGGCAAGGCCCTGAAGGACGCCGGCGTCACCGCGC
>JBGTBK010000210.1:0-12426 GCA_041749355.1 Sandaracinobacter sp.
CGCACCCAGGTCTTCGCCCAAGCCCTCATCCGGGTGAACGACGAGATCGTCCGTCGTGAAGCGGTTGCGGCCCGCACGGCAATGCTCGAAGGCCAGCAGCGGGTGCTTGCCGCCAAGCGTGCAGCGCCGTCGCGCCGTCCCGCCAACAGCCGGACAGCCGGAAGCGGTCCAGCCTCCGTCCCCAATTCGAAGTCCGCCAGCCGTGTGCCCGGTGCCAAGGTCGGCTCGGTCAGCCAGCAGGGAAAGCGCGCGCAGGCCCGGAAGGACGGCTGAGTGGCCTATGCCAAAGGCCTGGTCGATCTGGGCGGCGGCCTGTGGGCCTGGATGCAGCCCGATGGCGGCTGGGGCTATTCCAACGCCGGGCTGATCACCGACGCAGGGGAATCCGCCCTCGTCGACACCCTGTTCGACGAGGCGCTCACCGACGAGATGCTGCGCGCGATGGAGGCCAGTTGCGGCGTGACGCGCGCGCGCATCGACACTGTCATCAACACCCACGCCAACGGCGACCACACCCACGGCAATGCGCTGCTGGCCAATGCCGAGATCATCGCAAGCGAGGCGAGCGCACGCGAGATGGAGGCCTTTCCGCCCGCGCTGCTGGCCCAACTGAAGGCCGCCGGCGGCGCCGGGCAGATGGGCGAGGCCGGGCGCTATTTCGCGGAAATCTTCGCCCCTTTCGACTTTGCCGGCGTCCGCCACCGCCCGCCCACCCGAACCTTCTCGGGTGCCGCCGGCCTCGACGTCGGAGACCATCGGGTCCAGCTGCTGGAGGTGGGGCCAGCGCACACGGCGGGCGACGTGATCGTGCATGTGCCTGGTGCCGCCGCGGTCTTCACCGGCGACATCCTGTTCATCGAAGGGACCCCGATCGTCTGGGCCGGGCCGATTTCCAACTGGATCGCCGCCTGCGACCTGATCGAGGCGCTGGCCCCGACCCACATCGTGCCCGGCCACGGCCCGCTGACTGACCTGTCGGGCGTGCGCGAAGTCGCCGACTATCTGCGCTTCGTGGAGCGCGAATCGACTGCCCGGTTCGAGGCGGGAATGGGGCCCGAGGAAGCGGCGCTGGATATCGGTCTTGGCCGCTACGCCGGCTGGAAGGACGCCGAGCGGATCGCTGTCAATGTCGACACGGTGTGGCGCGAATGGAGCGGAACGCAGGCACCGACCGACACGCTGGCCCTGTTCGGGCGCATGGCCCGGCTGTACTTCGACTCCCGCTGTCGCAAGGGTCCTTCACATTTGCAGGGCTTTTCAAGGCCCTGAATCGCGGTTAATGGCTGAATGTCCGGAAATTCCGGGCAGAATGACAAGGCCGGACAAACCGGCGAACAACAGGGTTGCAACCAACCGCCGGCGCTGATCGGCGGACAAACAAGAAGAACAAGACCATGAACAACGCGGTCGCACGCCTCGCACTCCCGGTT
Organism: Sandaracinobacter sp.; assembly: GCA_041749355.1. Classification (GTDB taxonomy): domain Bacteria; phylum Pseudomonadota; class Alphaproteobacteria; order Sphingomonadales; family Sphingomonadaceae; genus Sandaracinobacteroides. The sequence continues at coordinate 1,431 of JBGTBK010000210.1, forward strand.
CTCCTTGCCCCCGCGCTGATCGCGGGCGCCTTGCTGGCATCGCCCGGCAACGCCGCGGTGCTGTTCGACAGCGTCGGCGACAGCCATGTCTTCAACTACGACGGGCTGACGACATCGACCGGCCTCGCGGTTGCTGGAACCGGCCAGCTCGATGCCCGGCTGACGCTCACTCTCGGTTACACCGACGGCTATTCCTGGATCTTCGCCTACAGCGTCGACAACCAGGCGGGCGCCCAGTTCGACAGGGCGCGGATCACCGGCTTCGGCTTCGATGTCTCGTCCCTTCCCACATTCCAGCCAATCGCGACTGGCGCGTTCGACCGGGTCGGCTCCGGCACCGTCGTCCCGGGCTTCGACACCGACGTCTGCTTCATGGCCGCCGGCAGCGGCTGCGCCACCAACGCCAACGCGGGCCTTCGCGCCGACGACGGAACCGAAGGCGGGCTGTTCTGGCTCGGCTATTCCGGGCGGCAGGCGATGGTCGAGCTGTCGAACGTCTATGTGCGCTGGCAGGGCTCGCAGATCGACAGGGTCGTGCCGCGCCAGACGGACCTGATCAGCGTCAGTGCCCTGTCGGCCGAACCCGCCCCCGAACCGGCGGCCTGGGCCCTGATGATCACCGGCTTCGGCCTTGTCGGTGCCACCATGCGCCGCCGCCGCGGGGTTGCCGCCGTCAACGCCTGACGCACGGACAGCACAGGAACAGGATCAGGGCGGCGCCGAAAGGTGCCGCCCCTTTTCTGTCTGCCCGGCGCGCAGGGCTGAATTCCAGCCGTTACACTCCGTTACGAGGATTGCTGCTGCTCCCATGCTAGGGCCTCGTCCAGAAAAAGACGGAGGTCGCAATGAAGCTCGTGTCCACAATCGCTGCCCTGCTGCTGACAGGTCTGCCGCTCGCGGCAGCAAACGCAAGCGTTGTGATCAACGGCAGCTTCGAACAGGGCCCGGCCTCCGTGGGCAATTTCAACACCTATTTCACCGGCTCCACCGCAATCACCGGCTGGACAGTGACCCAGGGCTCGATCGACCTCATTGGAAGCTACTGGAACCACTCGGACGGCGCCCGCAGTCTCGACATGAACGGCAACAGCGCCGGCACCATCGCCCAGATGATCCCGACAGTCGCAGGCATGCGCTACACCGTCAGCTTCGACATCTCGTCCAACCCGGATCGCAGCTATGCCAAGTCCATGCTGGTCGGCTTCGGCGACGCAACCCCGGTTTCGATCACGCTTAGCGATCCCGTCAGCCGCCCGCTGATCTGGATGTCGCATACGCTGGATTTCGTCGCCAGCAGCGCAACCACTCGGCTCAGCTTCCAGAGCAGCACCAGCGGCCCGTCGGGCATGGCACTCGACAATGTGGCGGTCGTTGCCAATCCCGTGCCGGAACCGGCAACCTGGGCGATGCTGATTGCCGGCTTCGGGCTGGTTGGCGTCGCGCTGCGCAGCCGCAAGCGGTTCGCCAGGGTCAACGCCTGATCCAGCGGGCCGCCCCGCGCCCCCGGGGCGTTTACAATCCTTGACGCAACATTGCGCCTGTCTGGTGCTAACGAAACCCCAACAGAAGAAAAAGGGGTCGCCATGAAAACCACCACATTCGTTGCAGCAGTCCTGTGCGCCTTCGTTCCCGCCGCGGCCGACGCCAGCGTCGTGATCAACGGCAGCTTCGAACAGGGCCCCGCCTCGGCTGGCAGCTTCACTACCTTCGGCACCGGCTCCACGGCCATCACCGGCTGGACCGTCACTGGCGGGTCCGTCGATCTGATCGGCAGCTACTGGAACCACAGCGACGGCGCCCGAAGCCTCGACCTCAGCGGCAACACCGCCGGCACAATCGCCCAGATGATCCCGACCGTCGCTGGCCTGCGCTATACTGTCAGCTTCGACATCTCGTCCAACCCGGACCGCAGCTTTGCCAAGTCCATGCTGGTCGGCTTTGGCAACGCAACGCCGGTTGCCGTCAGCTACACGGGGCCCATCGGCCGCCCGCTGCAATGGCAGACAGTCACGCTGCGCTTCACGGCCGATGCGCCGATGACCGAGCTCAGCTTCAAGAGCACAACGCCCGGCGCCTGGGGCATTGCGCTCGACAATGTGTCGGCCGTCGTTCCCGAGCCTGCAAGCTGGGCCATGATGATCGCCGGCTTCGGCCTGGTGGGCGCCGCCATGCGCCGCCGGCCATCAGTGATGCGCGTCCAGGCCTGAGCCAAAAGACCGCTCAAGGCGCTGTCACCCGATCGGCCGAAGGTCGCGAGCAAAAAATCCCGGGCGAAGCCCGCAAGGCCAACCGGCCGCCGCGCCAAGTGGCGCGAGGCAAGCCGCCCGGATGGGCGGCGCCCGCAGGGGCATCAAACAATAACAGCCCCGCCGTCGATCACCATCGCCTGTCCGGTCGTGAATGCGCCGGCGCGGCTGGCCAGGAACACCGCCATCCCGGCGATCTCGTCCGGGTCGCCGATCCGCTTCAGGCTGCTACCCGCGGTTGCCTGCTTCAGGATCTCGGGGTTCTCCCACAGGGCGCGTGCAAAGTCCGTCTTGATGAGGCCGGGGCAGATGCAGTTCACGCGCACGCCCTGCGGCCCATATTCCGCGCTCAGGTTGCGCGCCAGCTGCAGGTCGGCCGCCTTCGAGATATTGTAGGCCCCGATCACGGTCGAGGCCTTCAGCCCGCCGATCGAGCTGACGATGGTGACCGAGCCTTCGCCCGCTTCCAGCATCTGCGGCACCAGCATCTGTATCAGCCAGTGGTTCGAGACCACATTGTTCATCAGGATCTTCACGAACTGCTCGTCGGCAATGCCCGCCATCGGCCCGAAATAGGGGTTCGAGGCCGCGTTGCAGACCAGGGCGGTCACCTTGCCGAACCGCCCCAGCGCAAAGTCCGCCAGCTCCTGCAGCGCCTCTTTCGAGCTGATGTTGGCAGCCTTGGCAACCGCCGCCTCCCGGCCGACTGCCGCATTGATTTCCGCGCACACCGCTTCGCACGCGTCCTGCTTGCGGCTGCTCACCACCACGCTTGCGCCATGCTCGGCCATCCGGTGCGCGATCGCCTTGCCGATCCCGCGCGAAGACCCCGTCACCACGGCCACCTGGCCCGTCATGTCGAACAATGTGCTCATCTTTTCCTCCCTCTTGGATGCCCTCCCCTGATGGCCCGCTTGCGGGCGTGCTGCAACTTGTGCTTCAGGACAGGTCCATGGCCACACCAGAGCTTCGCGCCTCCGGCGCCGTCAACGCCCGCGCCATTCGCGCGATGGTCGCCGCCTGCCTCTTCTATGCGGCGTTCGGCGGGCTCATCCAGTGGTTCCCGATCTGGCTGATCGAGGAGCGCGGTTTCACCGGCGAACAGCTGGGGCTCGTCATTTCGATCGCCGGCATCGGCCGCATCGTGGCAGGGCCGCTCACCAGCGCCTGGGCAGACGGCCGAAGCGACCGCAGGGCACCGATCCGGTTGCTCGCGGCGCTGACCCTTCTGGCGCTCGGCGGCCTGTGGGTCTCGAGCAGCTTCGGGGTCAGTTTCGCGCTCGCCTTCGTGGCCGAAGTCACTTTCTGGGCCTTGATCGCCTTCCTCGAAGCCGCTCTCCTGCGCCTGTGCCGCCCGGGCCAGATCCCAAGCTACGGCGTCGCGCGCGGCCTTGCATCGCTGTCGTTCGTGGTCGGCAATGTGGCAACCGGCATGCTGGTCGACTCACTCGGCAACGACGGGATCTGGTGGTGGCTCGCCCTCACCGTCACGGGCCTGCTCGCCGCAAGCCTCACCATGGTGGCCGAGCCGGTTTCCCGCACCAGCGAACCGCCTTTTGCCCAGCGCCTGGCCGACGGCTTCGCCATGGTGAAGCGCCCCGAATTCGCGCTGCTCATCTTCGGATGCGGACTGATCCAGGCCGGGCACCAATTCTACTATATCTTCGGCACCAAGCTCTGGATCGACGAGCTCGGCATTTCGGCCACTGCCGCCGGCTGGCTGTTCGCCTTCGGCGTGATCATGGAGGCGCTGTTCCTGATGCTCGTCGCCCCACGGATCGAGCATGTGCGGCCGTCCGCCCTGATGCTCCTCGGCGGGCTCGGCGCCCTGCTGCGCTGGAGCATCATGGCGACCTCGCCCGACCTCTCCGTTCTGATCCCGCTGCAGGCGCTGCACGCGGTCAGCTTTGCCTGCACCTTCCTTGGCGCAATGCGGGGAATCCAGCTTCTCTGGGGCGACGACCGCACGCCGACTGCGCAGATGATGTTCATGGCGCTGGCAACGGCCCCCGCCCAGGCGCTGGCCAGCTGGATCGCGGGCCGGGTGTTCGACACGGGCGTCGGCAGCGGAGGCTATGTGGCGATGCTGGCACCGGTCGCCGTCGGCACGCTTCTGGTGTTCGCGCTGTGGCGCCGGCCCGAGCCGACGGCTGTCCCGGGATAGGCCGCGCAAAAACAGCACGCAGAGTCGTCGGACGGGACCGCGTTCGACGGCAAAGCCGCCGAAGCGGCCCGCCAGCCGCGCGCCACTGAGTCGGCGGATTTGCGCAGCCGCGCAAACCGCACGCTCAGTTCCTGGCGCGGTCCACCAGCTTGTTCTTCGCGATCCAGGGCATCATCGCCCGCAGCCGCGCGCCCACTTCCTCGATCGGGTGGGCAGCCGCCGCCTTCCGGCTTGCCTTCAGCTCCGGCTGGCCCGCCCGGTTGTCCAGGATGAACTTCTGCACGAACCGCCCGGCCTGGATGTCGGCCAGCACCCGCTTCATCTCGGCCTTGGTTTCATCCGTGATGATGCGCGGGCCGGTGGTGATGTCGCCATATTCGGCGGTGTTGCTGATCGAATAGCGCATGTTGGCGATGCCGCCTTCATACAGCAGGTCCACGATCAGCTTGGTTTCATGCAGGCACTCGAAATAGGCCATCTCGGGCGCGTAACCGGCTTCCACCAGCGTCTCGAACCCGGCCTGGATCAGGTGGGTGATGCCGCCGCACAGCACGGCCTGCTCTCCGAACAGGTCGGTCTCGCACTCCTCGCGGAAGTTGGTCTCGATGATGCCCGAACGGCCGCCGCCGATTGCGCTGGCATAGCTCAGCGCCACGTCCATCGCATTGCCGCTGGCGTCCTGGTGGATCGCGATCAGGCAGGGCACGCCGCCGCCACGGCTGTATTCGCTGCGCACCGTATGGCCAGGCCCCTTGGGAGCAATCATGAACACATCGATGTCGGGGCGCGGCTCGATCAGGCCGAAGTGGATGTTGAGGCCATGCGCAAAGGCAAGCGCGGCACCCGGCTTCATGTTGGCGCGCAGGTCATTGTCCCAGATGGCGGCCTGGTGCTCGTCGGGTGCGAGGATCATGATGATGTCGGCCCATATGGCGGCATCGGCATTGCTCAACACCTTGAAGCCGGCGCCCTCGGCCTTGGCCGCCGTCGCAGAGCCGGGGCGCAAGGCGACCGCGACTTCGGCAACACCCGAATCGCGCAAATTCTGGGCATGGGCATGGCCCTGGCTGCCATAGCCGACAATCGCGACCTTCTTCGACTTCACCAGCGCCAGGTCGGCATCGGCATCATAGTACACGCGCATCTTGGTCTTCCTTTTTAGGGTTGGGTTGGCCGGACTGTCCGGCGATAAACGGGTCAGGCGGGCTGCGAGCCCCGGCTAAGGGCGACGACACCGCCGCGCGCGACCTCCACGAGGCCGACTTCACGCATCAGCTCGATGAACTGGTCCACCTTCTGGGTGGAGCCCGAAATCTCGAACACGAAGCTCTGGGTGGTGGTGTCCACAGGGCGGGCGCGGAAGATGTCGGCCAGCCGCAGCGCCTCCACCCGCTTCTCGCCGGTGCCGGCCACCTTCACCAGTGCCAGCTCGCGCTCGATGTGGGGGCCAAGCTCGGACAGGTCTGTCACCGAATGCACCGGCACCAGCCGGTCCAGCTGGGCCACGATCTGGTCGATCACCCGCCGCGGGCCAGACGTCACGATGGTGATCCGGCTGACGCTCTCGTCCTGCGTGACGTCGGCAACCGTCAGGCTCTCGATATTGTAGCCCCGCGCCGAAAACAGGCCGGTAATGCGCCCAAGCACGCCGGCCTCATTGTCGACCAGCACCGACAGCGTGTGCCGCTCCGACGCTTCCTCGGGAAACAGCGATTTCACCTTTGCCGCCATCAGACCAGCGCCTCCGCGCTCTTGTCGACCTTGCCGGCCACCTGGTCGGGCCCCAGCAGCATCTCGGTGTGGGTCGCGCCGCTCGGGATCATCGGGAAGCAGTTGGCGTGCTTTTCCACCATGCAGTCCACGAACACCGGACCATCGTGCGCCAGCATGTCGGCAATCCCGGCGTCCAGCTGGTCCGCTGTCTCGATGCGGATTCCCTTCCAGCCATAGGCCTCTGCCAGCTTCACGAAATCGGGCAGGCTGTCGGAATAGCTGTGCGAATGGCGGCCTTCATAGGTCAGGTCCTGCCACTGGCGCACCATCCCCATATACTCGTTGTTCAGAACGAACACCTTCACCGGCAAGCGATACTGGGTCGCGGTTGCCAGCTCCTGGATGTTCATCTGGATGCTCGCCTCGCCGGCGATGTCGATGCACAGCGCCTTGGGGTTGCCCAGCTGCGCGCCGATCGCGGCCGGCAGCCCATAGCCCATGGTGCCGAGCCCCCCGCTTGTCAGCCACTTGTTGGGCTTCTCGAAATCAAAATGCTGGGCCGCCCACATCTGGTGCTGGCCAACCTCGGTGCTGATGATCGGGTTCAGCTTGTTGGTCGCCTCCCACAAGCGGCGGATGGCGTGCTGCGGCTGGATCTTCGCGCCGGTCTGCTCGAAGGCAAGGCTCTGCCGCGCGCGCCAGCCCTTGATCCGCTCCCACCAGTCCGTCTGCGCCTGGGCTTGGTGGCCGCGGGCCCGCCACAGTTTCACCATGTCCTCAAGGCAGTGGCCCACATCGCCTTCCACGCACAGGTCCACCCGCACGGTCTTGTTGAAGCTGGAGGGATCGATATCCACATGGATCTTGCGGCTGTGCGGGGAAAAGCCGTCCAGCCGGCCGGTCACCCGATCGTCAAAGCGCGCGCCCAGGCAGACCATCAGGTCGCACTGGTTCATCGCCATGTTTGCCTCGAACGTGCCATGCATCCCCAGCATTCCCAGGAACTGCGGGTCGCTCGCAGGGAACGCACCGAGGCCCATCAGGGTGGAGGTAACAGGCGCCTTCGTCAGCCGGGCCAGATCGCGCAGCAGCTGCGAGGCGCCCGGGCCGGAGTTGATCACCCCGCCCCCCACATACAGGATCGGCCGCTCGGCAACGCTCAGCATCTCGACCGCTGCCTCGATCGCGGCAAGGTCGCCCTTCAGCTTCGGCCGATAGGTGCGGTGCTCGATCTTGCCCGGCTTCTCGTAGCGTGCGGTCGCCACCTGCACATTCTTCGGAATGTCGATCACCACCGGGCCCGGCCGGCCGGAGGTCGCGATGTGAAAGGCCTCGTGGATCACAGGGCCAAGGCGCGCCGTCTCCTTCACCAGATAATTGTGCTTGGAACAGTGGCGGGTGATGCCCACCGTGTCGCACTCCTGAAAGGCATCCGAGCCGATCAGATGGGTGGCAACTTGGCCGGTCAGCACCACGATGGGAATGGAGTCCATCAGCGCATCGGTGATTCCGGTCACCGCATTGGTGGCTCCCGGCCCGGACGTCACCAACACCACGCCCGGCTTGCCTGTGGAGCGCGCATAGCCCTCGGCCGAATGCACGGCGGCCTGCTCGTGCCGGACCAGGATGTGGCGGATCTGCGTCTGGCGGAACAGCGCATCATAGATCGGAAGCACCGCGCCGCCCGGATAGCCGAAGATGGTGTCGACGCCGAGGTCGACCAGCGCCTGCACGATGATGTCGGCGCCGCTATGCTCCCGGCTTCCGTACGCCCGCGCTTGCATGTGATCCGTCCTTCGTGCTCGTTTCTTGACCGTGCGGGGCGGATAGGCACCGGGCACCCCCCTGTCAACATCGGATTCGACACAGGATTGCGGATTTCGTCTTTCTGTTGTTCTTTTATTGCTTATGAGGTTTCGAATAGATGCGATTCATGCGATTTCTCGCGCTGCTGCTGGGCGGCGCCCTGATCGCCGGGGAGTTCGCCCGCCGCGGCGACTCGGTGCTGTTCGCCCCCAAGGCATTCGACGACCTCGCAGCCGGTGCCGTCCTTCTGCTGCTGGGCCTGGCGGGCTCACGCACAACGCCAGCCCTTCACGCCGCCGGCTGGGGTCTGTTCACCGGCGTGATGCTGGCAACATTGGGCATCAACCTCGATGCCTGGATGACCGATGCCTCAAAGCCCCGCGCCGGCCTCTACAGCGCAGCACTCGGGGCGATGGCGCTTGTCGGCACCAGCAGCGCTCTGTGGTGGGGCAGACGGGGCAGACGGGGCTGAAACCGCCTGCCCATTCCGGTCAGGCTGCCAGCGGCTGCCGACGCCTCAGCGCAACGCCGACCGCCCCGAAGCCCAGGATCATCAGGCCCCAGGTCGCCGGCTCGGGAATTCCCAGCACCTTCCGAAGATCCGAGGCAAGGGCGCGATGCACCTGCCCGGTGAAGTGGATCCCGTCGAAGCTGAAGAAGCCGGTGCAGTCGATCTGACCGTTCACGACCGGGCGGGCTGCGATGCAGGGCGTCTGGGTGTCGATGATCGGCGGGAACCCATAGCGCGTCGGGTTCGACAGGACGCGGCCATAGAAATCGGCATAGCTGAAGCGATAGAGGGTGGCATCAAGGCCGGGTTCGATCCCGTCCAGCGCGGTCTGCAGCATGGAATCAAGCATCAGGCCCGTTGGCGTGCCATTGGGAACCCCCATCACCAGGATGCGCCCGGCCCCAAGCGAGTCTAGCCCGACAATGGCACCCAGCATGTTGGAGACATAGAGGTTCACGAAATCGGCGTTGGAAAGCCCGCCGGTGTCGCCACTTTCCAGCCCGAACACATCGTTTCCGCCGAAGTTCAGGATGACAAGCGAGTTGGGCGTGAAGCCGCGCGGCCCGTTCAGCAGGAAGTCCCCTGCCTGGGCATTCAGGCCGGGCACGGCGAACCCGCCGGCCCCTGTTCCGCGCGAGCCGCCCCAGGCCCAGTTGTTGCCACCTGCAAGCGACGCCAACGTAGGCGCGCCGGTCAGCTCGATGTTGAGCAGATCGGCGAAATTGTAGCCATCCTGGAAACGGCCCTGGAAATAGCCCTGCGCCGCCGCCGGCGTGGCACCGCCGGTGGCAAGGAACACATTCCCCGAATCCACCAGGCTGTCGCCGAAGACAACCACGTTGGACGGCTTGGCGTCAGCGGCCGTCAGGCCGGCCGACATGGAGACAATGGCCAGCGCGAACGCGCCGGCAAGCCCGAGTTTCGACATGGAATGCTCCCCTGCTTTTCCGATTCCCATCGTTTCACGCCGGGGCGGCGCGTGCAACCGAAACATCGTTAACGCAGCCCACCCGATTGCTTTAGCTCGTCTGCCCGCTCCAGTGAAAGCTGCCGACAGCCGCTCCACTTCGGCCAGCACGCCGACGGATGGTGGCGCCAACCAGCCCGAAGCCCAGGATCATCAGCGCCCAGTTCGCGGGTTCGGGAACGGCCGCGATCCCCAGCTGGTTCGCGACCCGGATGGAAATCGCCCGCTGCACGCCGGTCGTCACATGGATCCCGTCGAAGCTCAGATAGTTGCGGCAGTCGATATCGGGCGATGGCGTTTCCGCCAAAAGGCAGGGGATGTCGAAGTTCAGGCCCGCCGGAAGCCCGAAGGCGGTCGGGTCTGCCTGCAGGTCGGTGAAGAAGTCGAAATAGTCGAACTGCTGCACATCCGCGCCAAAGGCGCCGAAGGTCGGAGCCTGCGCCGCAAGACTCGTGTTCAGCGCTGCCTGCAACAGTTGACCTTCGATTTCCAGCGGATTGGGAACGCCGGCGATCAGGATATGGTTGGCACCGGCTCCGGCCAGAAGCAGTGCCGCGTTGGTCATGTTGGTGACATAGGCATCTGCCACCGCTGCCTGCTCCGCCGGATCGGCAAGCGACTGGATGTAGTTCACATCATTGTTGCCGAAATTGATGATGTAGAGCGCATCGGGATCGACGCCCTGCCCGAATTGCGCGAGATAGCCGCTGTAGAACGCGAGCTGCGTGTTCAGGCCTGGAATGGTGCCCGTCATCTGCACATCGTCACCAGACCCACGCGCACCGCCAATCGCGAAGTTGGTCGCACCAAGCTGGAACGGCGGCGGCAGCTGACCGGGCCCGACACCGGCGTTGAACGCCTTGGTCGTCGTCCCGAAACTGGCAAAGCCCAGATAATCCACCCAGTTCGGCCCGTCGGACCAGCGGCCCTTCCAGAAGCCGGCCTCTGCCGGGGCAAGCGCACCGCCAGTGAAGCGGTTCACCGAACCGGCGTCCAGGAAACTGTCACCGAACACCACGAACTGCGAAGGCATGAAGGTCGCAGCCGACGCCGACCCGCCTGCAAACGCCACGCCGAAAATGGCCGCAACGGCCACTGCACGAGCCTGCTTCAGCATCTCTCGAATCTCCCCATTGGCCCCGAGCCCTGAGCCTGCAGACTGCACCCACCGCCAGATCACCACAAGGTCCAGGGTTAATCCCTGCACACTTTTAGGCTGGCCCCTTCACGCAGCGCCCAGCCGCGGCCAGCCCCCCAGCTGGTTCCGCAGCCAGGTCGCCTGCCGTTTGGCATATTGCCTTGTGTCGAGCTTCCAGCGCGCAATGGCCTCGGCTTCCGACAAGTCGCCGGCCAGATGCGCCAACAGCGGCGGCACCCCGATCGCCCGCATCACGGGCAGCGCAGGCGAAAGCCCACGTGCCGCCAGCCGCTCCACTTCGGCCAGTGCGCCAGCCGCCCACATCGCCTCCACCCGCGCATCGATCTACCTCTTCCGGTGCGCCAAGATAGTGGCACTGTTCGAAGGGCGTTCCTACGTTCTCCCGGAAGACGTGAAGGCGGTTGTGAAGATCGTCCTGCGGCATCGGCTC
>JBGTBK010000211.1:0-1836 GCA_041749355.1 Sandaracinobacter sp.
GTGCGGTGCGGGTGGATTGGGCGAGGACTGCGAGCGGGTCTGCCGGCTCGACGCCGATCCAGAGCGTGGACGTGCGGCCCGGGCGTTCGGTGTCGAAGGTGCCGAACTGGCCGAGCCTGAGGTCGAGCGGTGGGGCGATGAGGGTTGCGAGCGCGTCGGTTGCGGCGGCGAGGCCGTGGCGGTCGACCTCGCCGAGGAAGGCGAGGGTCAGGTGGAGCTGGTTATCGGTCTGCCAGCGGGCGCCTTCGATCCCGCTCATGGTCGCCGACAGGGCGTCGCGGACTGGCGGCGGGGGGCGGAGCGCGACGAAGAGGCGGTGGGTCACTTCGGGAGGTTGGACTTCACCGTGGGGAGGATGCCCTTCACCATCACGCCGACGCCGGCGGGGTTGGGGTGCATGCCGTCTGCCAGCAGATATCTGGGCTGGGCGGTCACGCCGTTGGTGAAGAAGGGGTAGAGCGCGGCGCCATGCTTTTTCGCGAGCGCGGGGAAGATGGCGTTGAATTCCTTGGCATAGGCCGGGCCGAGGTTGGGGGCGGCGAGCATGCCGGCCAGTACGACGGGCACGCCGCGCTTGCCGAGTTCGGTGAGGATGGCATCGAGGTTGGCCTTGGCTTGCGCGGGTGGTGCCCCGCGGAGCATGTCGTTGGCGCCGAGTGCGACGATCGCGAGATCGGGCTTTTGCTTCAGGCTGGAGAGCACCCAGGGGAGGCGCGCCTTGCCCTGTTGCGTGGTGTCGCCCGAGACACCGGCGTTGTGGACGCGAACGGCCTTGCCCTCCTTGCGGAGTGCGGCCTCAAGCTGGGGGACGAAGCCCTGGCCGGGTTTCAGCTGGTAGCCGGCGGTGAGGCTGTCGCCGAAGGCGAGGATGAGCTGTTCGCCCTGGGCGGCGGGCTTTGCGGGGCTTTGCGCTGCGACCGCTGTGCCGAAAAACAGGGCTGCCAGTGTCGCAAGAGCTGCGAACAGGTGGAAAATGGCGCGAGTTGCTCCATATGAGCGGGACTCAAGGCCGAACAGTGCGACTGCCAAAAGGGAACTCCATGACCAAGACCGGGCCGATGCCTGCCGCCGATATGGTGATCGACGCCCGCAATGTAAGCCTGTCGCTGGGCGAGGGCGAGGCGCGGGTGGAGATTTTGAAGGGCGTGGACCTGGAGGTCGGGCCTGGCGAGCGGCTGGCGATCCTGGGGCCTTCCGGGTCGGGCAAGTCGAGCCTGATGGCGGTGCTTTCGGGGCTGGAGAGCGCGAGCGGCGGGACAATCCGGGTGGCCGGCGCCGACATGATCGGGCTGAGCGAGGACGGGCTGGCCGAGGCCCGGCGCGGGCGGATCGGCATTGTGCTGCAGGCCTTTCACCTGATTCCCACCATGACCGCGCTTGAGAATGTGGCCGTTCCGCTGGAGCTTGCCGGCCATGCCGACCCGTTCGGGCAGGCGCGGGCCGAGCTGGAGGCGGTGGGGCTGGGCCACCGGGTGACGCATTATCCGACCCAGCTTTCGGGCGGGGAGCAGCAGCGGGTTGCGCTGGCGCGGGCGCTGGCGATCCGCCCTGTCCTGCTGTTTGCCGACGAGCCGACCGGGAACCTGGATGCAGCGACCGGCGAGGCGATCGTGGAGCTGTTGTTCCGGCGGCTTTCCGAGACGGGGGCGACGCTGGTGCTGATCACGCACGACCAGGAGCTGGCGGCCAAGTGCAGCCGGGTGATCCGGATGCGCGACGGCGCAATCGTGAGCGACACGCTTGCGGGTGCCGAGATGGAAGACGCCGCGCAATGAATGTGGGCGCCGTCCCGCTGACGCAGGCGCCAGTGCCCCAGCCGGCGCAATGGCCGCTGGC
>JBGTBK010000212.1:0-9879 GCA_041749355.1 Sandaracinobacter sp.
CTTGGGGCGCGGGGCGGTGGCGGGCTGGTTGCCCTGCTGGTGGTGCCGCTCGCCATTCCGCTGCTGTTGTTCGGTAGCCGGCCAGCCGAGCCCGGGTCGGTGGGGCTTGCGGTGGCTTCGGCCCTGCTGCTGGCGGCGGTGACACCCTTTGCAGCCGGGGCTGCGTTGAGGGCTTCTCGGGGCTGATGAGACTGCCATTCCATCGGTTGATGCAGGTGGCTGCGGCAAGCTGTGGGGCTGTCGGCTTGCAAATGGGCGTGCTAGGGCCGAATTGACTGCCATGGCTGCCCCTGACCTCATAGACCGCCCCGGCGACCACCTGTCCGCCCGCGACCTGCACGCTCTTGCAAACCCGCTGCGGTTCACGAAGCTGGCGACGCTGCTGACGCCCTGGCTGCTTGCGCTGGGGCTTGGCCTGCTGGGTGCGGGGCTGGTGAAGGGGGTTTTCCTTGCGCCGCCCGATTATCTGCAGGGCGAGGTGGTGCGCATCCTCTATGTGCATGTGCCGTCGGCCTGGTTTGCGCTTGGCGGCTATCTGGGAATGGCGATTGCGGCGATGGCCGCGCTGGTGTGGCGGCATCCCCTGGCCGCGCTTTCGGTGCGCGCCATTGCGCCGGTCGGCGCGATGTTCGCGGCCATCTGCCTGGTGACGGGGTCGATCTGGGGTCGGCCGACCTGGGGCACCTGGTGGGTGTGGGACGGCCGGCTTACGTCGATGCTGGTGCTGTTCCTGCTGTACCTGGGCGTGATCGCGCTGGTGCATCTGCACGAGGATCGTGCGCGGGGGCTGAAGATGGCGGGCTATCTGGCGATTGTGGGCACCATCAACCTGCCGATCATCAAGTTCAGCGTGGAGTGGTGGAACACCCTGCACCAGCCGGCTTCGATCCGCCTGTCGGGCAGTTCCATCCATCCCGACATGCTGACGCCGCTGCTGCTGTCGGCGATGGGGTTCCTGTTCCTGTTTGCGAGCCTGGTGCTGATCCGCATGCGGACGCTGATTGCCGAGCAGCGGATCGAGATGCGCGCGCTGAGGCGTGCGGCACGGGCCGGGTGAGGGCGCACATGAGCTTCGATCCACTTCCTTTCATCGTTGCAGCCTATGCGGTTACGCTTGGCGGGCTAGGCGGTCTGCTGGTCTGGTCGCTGGTTCGGATGCGCCGGGCGGAGCAGGCACTGGATGGTCCTGCGGAACGCGCGCTTGACGGAGACAAATGATGGCGGTTGCGAAACCCAAGCAGCAGCGGCTGGTGCTCGCGCTGGTGGCGCTTGCTGCGCTGGCAGTGGCGGGGGTGATTGCGGCGTTTGCGCTTGAAGACACGGCGGCCTATTTCAAGGCGCCCTCCGACATTGCAGCCGAGCAGCCTGAGCCTGGGGAGGTCATCCGGCTTGGCGGGCTGGTGAAGGAAGGGTCTGTCAGCCGCTCGGCCGACGGGCTTGTGCTGATCTTCACGGTGACGGACATGAAGGCCGACACGCCGGTCAGCTACCGCGGGCTGGTGCCGGACCTGTTCCGGGAAAAGCAGGGCGTGATCGCGACCGGCAGCTTTGACGCAACGGGCAATTTCGTGGCGCGGGAACTGCTGGCCAAGCATGACGAGAATTACATGCCGCCCGAAGTTGCCAAGGCCCTGGAGAAGAACGGCCATCCGATCAAGGGCGCACCGACGGCCGCTGTGGCCGGAGAACCTGCGGCATGATCCCCGAGCTTGGCCATTTCGCGCTCTGGCTGGCGGCGGCCGCTGCCCTGTTGCAGGCGCTGGCGCCCACCATCGGGCTGTGGCGCAACGACGAGAGCCTGATGCGGATGGCTGTGCCGGCCGCGCTTGCGCAGGCGGCATTGACGATCCTCGCCTTTGCCGCGCTGAGCTGGGCGTTCGTGGTTTCGGACTTTTCGGTGAAGCTGGTGGCTTCGAACAGCCATTCGATGAAGCCCGACATGTATCTCTGGACCGGCGTGTGGGCGAACCATGAGGGTTCGCTGTTGCTGTGGGTGCTGGTGATGGCGCTTGCCGGGGCTAGTGTGGCACTTTCGCCGGCTACGCTGGGTTCGCGCTTTCGCGACCGGGTGCTTTCGGTGCAGGCGCTGGTTGCGATCGGTTTCTTTGCCTTCCTTCTGCTCGCCTCCAACCCGTTCGAGCGGCTGTCGCCTGCGCCGACCGAGGGGCAGGGGCTGAACCCGCTGCTGCAGGATCCGGGCCTCGCCTTCCATCCGCCGCTTCTGTACATCGGCTATGTCGGGCTTTCGGTGGCCTTTGCCTTCGCCGTTGCCGGGATGCTGGAGGACAAGGTGGGTCCGGCCTGGGCGCGGGCGACGCGGCCCTGGGTGGCCGGCGCCTGGGCGTTTCTGACGCTGGGCATCGGGCTTGGCAGCTACTGGGCCTATTATGAGCTGGGCTGGGGCGGCTGGTGGTTCTGGGACCCTGTCGAGAATGCAGCCCTGATGCCCTGGCTGGCGGCGACTGCGCTGATCCATTCGATTGCTGTGGTGATGAAGCGCGACGCGCTGCGGGCCTGGACGCTGCTGCTGGCGGTCGCGGCCTTTTCGCTGAGCATGATGGGCACTTTCATTGTGCGCTCCGGTCTGCTGACTTCGGTGCACGCCTTTGCGGTGGACCCGACGCGTGGGCTGTTCCTGATGGCCCTGATGGCGATCTATATCGGCGGCGCGCTGGCCATCTATGCCTTTGCGGCTGGCCGGGTGGCCGAAGGGCGGCAGTTCAGTGCGGTCAGCCGGGAATCCGCGCTGGTTGCGAACAACCTGCTGATGTCGGCGATGCTGGGGGTGGTGCTGGTCGGCACGCTTTATCCGATGGCGCTGGAAGGCATGGGCGGGGCGCAGATCTCGGTCGGGCCGCCCTATTTCAACCGGACCGTGGTTCCGATGATCCTGGTGGCGGCCGTGCTGATGGGGATTGCCCCCTTCCTTGGCTGGCGCAAGAGCGCGACGGGCCATCTGGCTTCGCGCCTGCTGCCGGCCGGGATTGCGGCGACGGCTGCCGTGGTGCTGGCCGTGTGGCCGTTGGGCGTGCGTGGGATTGGCTCGCTGCTTGGCTTTGCCAGTGCGGCCTGGCTTGGGGTTGCGAGCATTTCGATCCTGGTGAAGCGCGGACTGACGCTGAATTCGGCGGGCATGGCGCTGGCGCACCTTGGGGTGGCAGTTTCCATCCTCGGCGCAACGGCATCCGGTGCGCTGCAGCGCGAGGCGCTGGTTTCGATGCGGGTTGGCGACGCGATCGAGATGGGCCCCTGGCGGGCCGAACTGATGGATGTTCGCCCCGTGGCGGGGCCGAACTGGACTGCCGTGGAAGCAACGCTGGATGTGCGGCGCAATGGATCGCCGGTTGCCGTGCTGAAGCCGCAGTCGCGGATGTTCGTGGCGCCTTCGCAGGAAACGACCGAGGCGGGACGTGCGGGCTGGATGGGCGGCGAGCTCTATTCGGTTATCGGCAAGCCCGACGGCACTGGCCGCTGGCAGGTGCATCTGTGGGTGAAGCCGCTGGTTCGTCTGATCTGGCTGGGCGGGCTGTTGATGGCGATCGGCGGGATGCTTGCGCTTGGAGGCCGGGTGCGCGCGACAAGCCGCCGGCGCAAGGCGGTGCCGGCAGAGCCGCTGCCCGTTCCGCAGGCGGCCTGATTTGCCCTTGGCGGTGGGCCTGACATGACGATGGGAACGCGTGCGCTGTGGCTGCTGCCGCTGGCGCTGTTTGCCGGGCTGGTTGTGCTGATGGCGGGCAATCTGGGCAAGCCGCAGCAGGCCGTGGTGCGCAGCCATCTGGTCGGCAAGCCGGTGCCGGCGCTTGCGCTGGAGGGCGTGGCTGGCGCCCAGGGGCTGACCAATGCCGATCTGGCGAGCGGCAAGCCCGTGCTTCTCAACCTGTTTGCGAGCTGGTGCCTTCCCTGTGCGGTGGAAGCGCCGCAGCTGGAGGCGCTGAGGGCCAAGGGCGTGACGATCCACGCGATCGCCGTGCGTGACCAGCCGGCTGATGTGGAAGGGTTTCTGGCCAAACACGGCAATCCGTTCGGTCGCATCGGGCAGGACCCGGGCGGGCGGATGATGATTGCCTTCGGGGCCTCCGGCGTGCCGGAGACTTTTGTGGTGGATGGCAAGGGCATCATCCGGTTCCAGCATCTGGGCGAGATCCGGGCCGAGCATGTGCCCATGCTGATGGCCGAACTGGAGAAGGCGCGATGAGGGCTTGGGCAGTTGCCCTTCTGTTGCTGACGGGTGTTCCTGCGGTTGCCGAGCCGCCGCCGCCGCCCGATGTTCCGCTGGCGGACCCGGTGGCCGAGCAGAAGGCCAAGGCCTTGATGGGCGAGCTGAGGTGCCTGACCTGCCAGAACCAGTCGATCGCGGATTCAGGGGCCGCGCAGGCGCAGGCGATGCGGGTCGAGGTTCGGGAACGGATCGCAGCCGGCGAGGAGCCGGAGGCGGTGCGCGCCTTTTTCGTGGAACGCTACGGCGACTGGGTGAGCTTCGTGCCGCCGGCCCGGCAGGACACGGCCTTGCTGTGGGCAGCGCCGCTGCTGTTCCTGGCGTTGGGGGCCGTTCTGGTGATGCGGAGGATCCGGCGGTGAAGTGGCAATCCGGGCTGGTGGTTGCAGGGGCGCTTGGGGTGGGGATTGCAGGCTATGCCCTGATGGGGAGCCCGACGCTCAAGGCGCAGCCGGCGCCTGCGCGGGTGGAGAACCCCGACCTGACGCCCGAGGCCGAGAAGGCATCGAAGCAGCTGCTGGAGAATTTCGGCGATGTGCGGGCCTGGCTGACGCTGTCGGACGCGCTGATTCGGGCCGGGCGCACGGAAACGGCCGTCTACACGCTGGACAGCGGGCTGGAGGCCATTCCGGGCAACGCTGACCTTTGGGTGCAGATGGGCGTGGCGCTGGTGGCCCATGCCAATGGCGAGGTGGTGCCGGCCGCCCGGCTTGCCTTCGACCGGGCGAGCCGGCTTGCGCCCGATCATCCGGCGCCGAGCTATTTCCTGGGGCTTGCCTGGATGCAGGCCGGGCAGACCGAAAAGGCGCTTGAGACATGGCGGGCGCTGAAGGCGCGCAGCAGCCCGGACGCGCCCTGGGTCAGGATGCTGGACCAGCAGATTGCAGCTGCCATCATGATGGAGCAGATGGGGATGATGCCGGGCATGATGCAGCCGGGCGGCGCGCCTGCGGGTGCGGAGGCGCCCGAGGGGCAGGGGAGCAGCGAATGATCACGGTCCATCATCTGAACAACAGCCGGTCGCAGCGGATACTCTGGCTGCTGGAGGAGCTGGAGCTCCCTTACGAGATAAGGCATTACCAGCGGGATGCGGTGACCAACCTGGCGCCGCCCGAGCTGGAGGCGGTGCATCCGCTGGGGAAGTCGCCGATGCTGGAGCTGGACGGGCGGCTGCTGATCGAATCGGGGGCCATCATCCAGACGGTTATCCAGAGACTCGGCAATGGTCGCCTGCAGCCCGAGCCCAACACGCCGGACCGTGGCCGCTACACCATGTGGCTGCACTATGCAGAAGGCTCTGCGATGCTGCCGTTGATGCTGCAGCTGTATACCGGCCGGCTTGGCGAGGCTGCGGCGCCGCTGAAGCCGCGTATCGACAGCGAGATCGCCCGGCACCTTGGTTTCGTGGAAGGCGAGCTTGAGGGCCGCGACTGGCTTGTTGGGGACAGCCTGACCGGTGCCGACATCCAGATGAGCTTCATCGGCGAGATTGCCGGCGTGTTCGGGGTTCGGGCGCAGTATCCGGCGATGGACGCGTGGGTGAAGCGGTTTCAGGCGCGGCCGGCCTATGCCCGGGCGCTGGAAAAGGGCGGGCCCTACAGTTTCGCCTGAGGCGTGCTGCGTTGCAGCGACTTCCGATACCTGCTAGCCCGCGCGGCCGGGGAGCCGTGGTGGCTTCGCGGATTTTGGATGGCTGCGTGACACAGGCGCGCGAACAGGGCCGGGCATGAGCAGCAGCGCCGCGGCAGGCGCAGGGCACGCGCATGCGAAGGACGGCATCGGCAAGCTGATGCTGGGCGCCCTTGGAGTCGTGTTCGGCGACATCGGGACATCGCCGCTCTACGCCCTGCGCGAGACCTTCATCGGCCACCACCCGCTGCCGGTGGATGCGCCGCACATCTTCGGGATCATCAGCCTGATCTTCTGGACGATGATGCTGATCGTGACGGTGAAATATGTCGGCGTGATCCTGCGCGCGGACAACCGCGGCGAGGGTGGAACGATCGCGCTGCAGGCGCTGCTGATGCGGCATGGCCATGGCCGGCGCTGGGCGCCCTGGGTGGTGATTCTTGGCATATTGGCAACCGCGCTGTTCTTTGGCGAGAGCATCATCACGCCGGCGATCTCGGTGCTGTCGGCAGTCGAGGGGTTGACCGTTGTGGAGGCCAAGCTGCAGCCGCTGGTGCTGCCCATATCCATCGGGATCATCGTGGGGCTGTTCCTGATCCAGGCCTATGGGACTGCGAAGGTGGGGGCGCTGTTCGGGCCGATCACGCTGGTCTATTTCCTGACGCTGGCGACACTGGGCATTGTGAACATCGTTGAGAACCCCTCGATCCTGCAGGCATTGTCGCCGCACCATGCGGTGAACTTCTTCCGGACCGACGGGCTGCTGGCCTTCCTTGCGCTTTCGTCCGTGGTGCTGGCGGTGACTGGAGCAGAGGCGCTCTATGCCGACATGGGGCATTTCGGGCGCAACCCGATCAAGCTGAGCTGGATGACGATCGTCCTTCCGTCGTTGATGCTCTGCTATCTGGGGCAGGGGGCGCTGCTGATCGGGGACCCGACTGCGATCCGCAATCCCTTCTTCCTGCTGGCGCCCGAGGAGCTGCGGCTGCCGCTGGTGGTGTTGGCGACAATGGCAACCGTCATTGCCTCGCAGGCGGTGATCTCCGGAGCCTTTTCCATCACCCGGCAGGCGGTTCAGCTGGGCTATCTGCCGCGCCTCCGGATCCTGCACACCTCGGCGTCGACCGAGGGGCAGATCTATATCCCCTTCATCAACTGGACGCTGCTGGTGCTGGTGATCATGCTGGTGCTGGGCTTCGAGACGAGTTCGAACCTGGCCGCAGCCTATGGCATCTCGGTGACGGGCACGATGTTCATTTCCACCTGCATGATGGGCATCCTGATCATCTATGTGTGGGAGTGGAACCGCTGGCTGGCGGCGCTGTTCATCGGCACTTTCCTGGTCATCGACGGGGCCTATTTCACGGCAAACCTGACGAAGATCCCGGATGGGGGCTGGTTCCCGCTGGCGGTGGGGCTGTTTGCCTTCACCATGCTGACCACCTGGGCGCGCGGGCGCTTCCTGATGAACCAGCGGCTGACCGAATCGGCGATGCCGATGGAGGTGTTCATCAAGTCCGCCTCCCGGACGGCGACGCGGGTTGCCGGAACGGCGGTGTTCATGACGTCGACCGCGCAAGGCGTGCCGCATGCGCTGCTGCACAATCTGAAGCACAACAAGGTGCTGCACGAGCGCATCCTGATCCTGACCGTGATCATCGACGAGATCCCCTTCATCGACATGGAGGACCGGATCGAGGTGGTGGACCTGGGCGAGAACTTCTATCGGATGATCCTGCGCTACGGCTTCATGCAGCAGCCCGATGTGCCCGCGACGCTGAAGATCGTGGAAAATTGCGGGCCGCAGATCAAGATGATGGACACCAGCTTCTTCCTGGCCCGGCAGACCCTGCTGGCTTCCGGCAGGCCGGGCATGGCGATCTGGCGCGAGAAGCTGTTCGCCTGGATGCTGCGGAACGCGGAAAGCGCGATGGAGTTTTTCAAGCTGCCGACCAACCGGGTGGTGGAATTGGGGAGTCAGGTGGAGATCTGAAGGCGGCCGCCGTTAGCGCGAAGCGCTAATCGGCGGACTCGCCGCAAGATCGGCCGGCGGGGCGGAGGCCTTCAGGCCGACGAACCCGTCCGACGCGCGGGCTTTGCCCGCAATTTTTCTTTTCCTGTCGTTGTCTTGGCCGGACTCGGCGGCTTTGCCGCCGGCCGGTGTCTAGCCGCCGGTGCCTGCGTTAGCCGGTGAGAGCCGGCCGCCCGGCAAAGTCGTACGAGTCCGACTTGGAAGATCAGAAGAAGGAGGGGCGGCAAAGCCGCCTCGTCGGACGTGTCTGCCGGCGTTGCCAGCAGCACGCCGGCCGCGTTTTCGGCGAGTCCGCTGACCAGTGCTGCGCACTGGCGGCGGCCGCCTGCAACGAAAAAGGGGCGGCAAAGCCGCCCCTCCGTCGGACAGGTTCGCCGGGTTGACCCCGGCGCCCTGCCGTCCGAGCTTTCCGTGAGTCCCCGGACCAAGGCTCCGCCTTGGCCGGGGCCACGTTCAGCTTACTTCGCCATTTCCGTTGCCTTGGCTTCGACGGCAGCCGCAGCGGCTTCGGTCGAGGCAGCGGCGTCGGCAACAGCGCCAGCAGCGGCGTCGACGGTGCCGGCAGCGGCTTCGGTGGTGGCAGCAGCTGCGTCCACGGCAGCAGCTTCGGTCGTCGCAGCAGCGGCGTCGACGGTTGCAGCAGCGGCATCGACGGTGGCGTCGGCAGCAGCGGCGGTGTCGGCAGCGGCTTCGGCGGTTGCGTCAGCGGCCTTCTTTTCGCCGCAAGCGGCGAGGACGGCGAGGCTGGCGACGGCAGCGAGAGTGAGAGCCTTGTTCATTTCTGACCTCCTGAGCGGGTGACTTACCCAATTGTTGCAGGCCATTCCGGCAGACCCAGTCTGGGACCTTGCGGCCGCAAACCCGCCCCGCCTGAAAGGAACGCCCTGTCAGACGGAAGCGAAGTGGGCGCGCATTGCAACAAGGTTGCACATATTTCAAGCCCTGCTGTTGACAATGGCATCAATTGGCTGGGCGCAAGGGTCGGCTTTGGCCGGTTCGTTGCCGGGTTGGCGAAGCCTTCGGAAGCGGGCACAAGGGTCTGGTGACACAAAGCCTCAACCTGAAGCCCGACCTTCCCACTGCGGACCGCCCGCTTCGCCTGGGAACCCGTGCCTCGCCCCTTGCGATGGCACAGGCCCATATGGCTGCTGCCGCGATTGCCAGTGCACATGGGCTGCCGGCCGAATCGATTGCAATCCACGCGGTGCAGACCGTTGGCGACAAGGTGCTGGACCGTCCGCTGGCGGAAATTGGCGGCAAGGCGCTGTGGACCAAGGAGCTGGATGGCGCCCTGATTGAGGGCGAGATCGATTTTGCGGTGCACAGCATGAAGGATGTGGAGACCGTGCTTGCCGGCGGAATTGTGCTGGCTGCCGTTCTGGAGCGGGCGGACCCTCGGGACCGCCTGGTGGGTGTGGAGAGCATCTCGGAGCTGCCGGCCGGCGCCATTGTCGGCACTTCGAGCCCTCGGCGCACGGCACAGCTGCTGAACCGGCACCCCGACCTGCGGGTGGAGGTGTTGCGCGGCAATGTGCAGACAAGGCTGAAGGCGATTGCCGAGGGACGGGCGGCCGCCACATTTCTTGCCGCGGCCGGGCTGGACCGGCTTGGCATCGACGAAGGCCGTGTGCTGGACATCGACGAGTGGCTGCCGGCTGCCTCGCAAGGGATTGTCGGGATGACCTGCCGGGCCGACGACAGCCGCACGGCGGCGCTGCTTGCAGCCGTTAACCATGCGCCGAGCATGGCCTGGCTGGAAGCCGAGCGGGCGGTGCTGGAGGGGCTTGGCGGGAGCTGTCACACTTCGGTTGCCGTGCACGCAAGCGGCATCGGGACTCTGACACTGCGGGCCGAGCTGCTGAGCCCGGATGGACGGGAGCGGCTGGACGAGGCTCTGTCCGGTGAGGGTGATCCGCGCGCGCTGGGCCTTGCGCTGGCGCAAGCGCTGATGGCCCGGGCAACGCCTGCGATACGGGCCTCTCTGGAGCCGGTTGGGCCGGGC
>JBGTBK010000213.1:0-1531 GCA_041749355.1 Sandaracinobacter sp.
GCCTGTCGGAAGCGCCCGAGCGGCCGCGGGTGGAGCTGTCGGCCACTGTCGGCTCGGGCGGACTGGAAGCCGCGCTTCGCCGCGCCGGTGTCGGCCGTGACGATCTTTCGGTGATCGCCGGGCTTGTTTCGGGGGTGACCAATCCGCGCGGGCTTGCCCCGGGCACGTCGCTGAACATCGTGCTGGGCCGGCGGGAGAGCAAGGCGGTTCCCAGGCCGCTGGAGTTCCTGTCGTTCCGCGCGGCTTTCGAGACGAAGATGGAAATTCGCCGGGCGGCGGACGGTGCTCTGAAGGCCAGGGCGATCCCGATCCGGATCGACGAAACGCCGCTGCGCGTGACTGGCCCAGTCGGCACCTCGCTCGAGCGGTCTGCCCGGGCGGCCGGCCTGCCGGCGCGGATCGTGTCGGAATATCTGCGCCAGCTTGGCTATGCGATGGATGTGCAGCGCGACGTCGGCCGCCGCGACCGGTTCGAGATCATCGTGGCGCACCGCCGCGCCGAGACCGGCGAAACGCAGATGGGCGAGCTGCTCTATGCCGGCCTGATCAACGGCCGATCGAACGTGTCGCTGATGCGGTGGGGGAACAAGGGCGAGTTTTTCTGGCAGACGGGCGAGGGCGTCCGCAAGGGGCTGATCCGCACGCCGGTTGCCGGCGCGCGCCTGTCCTCGGGCTTCGGCATGCGCTTCCATCCGGTGCTGGGCTACAGCCGGATGCACCAGGGCGTGGACTTTGCGGCCGCCAAGGGCACGCCGATCCTGGCGTCGGCGCCGGGAACTGTGGTGTTTTCCGGCTGGGGCGGCGGCTATGGCAATGTCGTGGTGATCGACCATGGCAAGGGGATGCGCACGCGCTATGCCCATATGCACAGGATCGGCGTTCGCAACGGCCAGCGGGTGGAGCAGGGACAGAACATCGGCCAGGTGGGCTCGACCGGCCTGTCGACCGGCCCGCACCTGCATTATGAGGTCTGGCAGAATGGCAAGCCGGTGGACCCGCGCAGCATCAAGCTGTTCGGTGGCACCCAGCAGCTGGGCGGCGCGGACCTGAAGCGGTTCAAGGCCGAGATGGCGCGGCTGAAGAACCTGCCCGGTGCGGGGGGCTGAGCCTCAGCGGGCCTTGCGGATCAGCGGAAGGCCTGCCGCCAGTATGACGAGCCCCAACAGCCCTGCGAGCCTGCCGCTGTCGGAACTGGACAGCAGGAAGCGGGCATAGTCGATCGACGACCAGAGCATGGCAAGGCAGACGGCAAGGAACAGCAGCGGGACCAGCGGATAAAGGGGCACGCGGAAGCCCTGCGCCTGCGGATGGCGCCAGCGCAGCAGGAAGAGCGACCCTGCCGTCAACGCAAGGAACAGCCAGAAGACTGGCGCGCCGAAGGCCACCATTGCCGTGAAGCCGTCGCGGGTGGTTGCGCCATAGGCGGTCAGTGCGAGTGCCACGGCTGCCTGCACCACAAGGGCCGGGCGGGGCACCGAGCGGGCCTGGTCCCAGCGGCCGAGTGGCCCGAGTGCCGGCACCTGCTGCCCGG
>JBGTBK010000214.1:0-2987 GCA_041749355.1 Sandaracinobacter sp.
TGCCATCGGCACGGCGTGGCTTCGCACCGATCTATTGCCAGAACCGGGCCGGCGAGAGGTTCGTGCGGCGCTTGCCGACTATGTGGCCATCCGTGCGCAAGCGGGGTCCGTTACCCTTGATCACGACGCCGCCCGCGCCCGAAAGCGCGGAGAGGCCCAGGCGGCATTCGCGCGCACCTGGGAGATTGCAAGCGCCATCGCGCGCACGGATCCCAATCCAGCCACGGTTGCCGTGACGAATGCGCTCAACGACATGATCGACGCCTTTGGAGCGCGCGACGCAGAACTCGACCGTCACGTTCCCGAACCGGTGCTGTACCTGCTCGTTCTCAGCTTCATCTTTCTTGGATGGATGATGGGCTTCGCACCCCGTGTTGCCGGAGAGCGGCCACCTGTCACGATGGCTGCCATGATCGTGCTGATCGTCATGCTCCTGTTCGTCATCATCGATCTCGACCGGCCACGACGTGGACTTATCGAAGTCGATCAAACCCCGATGCGCTCGCTTGCTGCGTCGATTTCTGCAGAAATGGCACCCACTGAATAACAAGGCGCGGCGCTGCGCCGAGATGATGGCAAAGAACGAACCTCTACGGACCCCCACCAAGCGGCGGTTCAACCCGACCTTTGGTCGATGCATCAGTTGCGCGCTGAGACAGTCGCAAACTTCTGCATGTCCGCTTGTGGGATCGCGCCGCTGCCGACCGAACGATCACAAAGGGGGGCGCATTGCCGAAGGGCTGCTTTGGGGCCGAAAGCGGAATGACCGGATGATGCCTTGGCACAGCCCGAAGCTGCCATGGAAGCGGCATCCCGATAGCGACTGAACCCCGCGCCGGACTGAGCTGGCAGGTCCTAGGGTGCTGGGGGGTCGCAACGCATTTGTAGCCCGCGGCTCCGGAGCGTGGACAAGGCGGCTGCTCCATCGGGCTTGCACAGCAGGAACTGCTCTGTCTCCTTTGAAGCTTGGGCGCCTCGATCTTCGCCGACGAGCAATCCTACCCGTGGCTCACCTTGCACCCAGCGGAGAAGCCCCCTGTCGATGCCGCCCTCCGTCAATCGAACCGTGCCTCCGGTAAGCGGGATCGCCACCCGCTCTTCGCCCAGCACGATGATATCCTCCGCGGGGTGACGCAGGTCAGCCGGCGCACTGGACTTCGGATCGCCTTCATAGACGGCAAGCAGAACCGGCTGGGCCTGCCGGCGATTGTACCAGGTTTGTGCCGCAGGGGTCAGCGCGATCGACACCTGAAAGCCACCGGTCCGTGCGGCGGGCTGCGCCGGACTTGCCGGGCCAGCGGCGACGACGGCGAACTTCGTGCCGTCCCAGGCCCAGTTGTTGCGCTTGCCGGTCGGACCATTCGCGCCGATGACGGCCGTCGAGAAACGGTTCGGGCGTACCGACGAGTCCAGCTTCCAGTCACTTGTGGTGATGCTTGCAACCTTCCGCAGCCCGCCGGGCAGTGTGAGCCAGACATCAACACTGCAGCCGAGTTGGCCGCAGAAGCCACTCATCGCTCCCCAGTTGGTGCAGCGCGCCTGACTGTAGTCCAGAACATAATCTGTCTGCGTGTCCCCGTTCAGTTGGGCCGGCGTGACCGCTGGGGGGACGGCCAAGCGGCCACCTTCCTCACGGCACCCCCTGTCCTGTGCAGCGATTTCCTGCTGGATCGCGGGGGGAAGCGGGGCGCGGACCTGCGCTGCCCCTGCACCAGCCTGGGCCGACAGACAGGTGGCGAATGCAAGCCGGGCCGCAGCGGCCAACCATTTTGCTCCGGTGGTCCCTGGGCCCATGTCCATCGCGCACCTCATTGTTCGCTGTTCCTGCAGCTCGCTGGGGGCGTCGGAAGGCTTGCCGCCACTACCGACATGTCTGCGGCGGCATAACCGCTGTGTCGGCCGATGGCCGCCAGCTTCTTGGCCGCGCTTGGGTCGATACCGTTCAACAGCTGACGCCGGGCGTCCTCCGCCTTGTAGCGTGCCTCCTCAAGGCTGATCTCGGGGTAGCTGCCCAAAGCGAGCTTCTTCTCCTTGCCGCCGTAGCGATACTTGAGGCGCCAGAGCTTCGACCCTGTCGGCGTAACGAGCAGATGCAGACCCTTCTCGTCTGTCAGCTTCCGATCCTTTTCGCCGGGCTTCGCAGCTCGAATGGCGGAGTCGGTGAGTGGCATGGTGGGGGCCTCCGGAATCTGGTGCGCGTCTCCGGCCCCCGGAAAGGCCCCCAGAAAGCCCCGAATGTGGGCGAACATGGGCGAACATCCCCGGTCAGGCCGTAGGATTTTCTACCATATTTTCAGTGGGTTTAGAAGACACCCGCGGTCTCAGACGGACATATCCGTGGTGACCCCTACGGGACTCGAACCCGTGTTTATGGCGTGAGAGGCCACTGTCCTAACCGCTAGACGAAGGGGCCGCGGTGGAAATCAAGAAAGGGCATAATAGAGAAAAATCCTAGGAGGTCAAAGGCGAAAGTTCCCGCTGCATAAGAGTCGGGAATTGCTAAATATCTTTTGTAGGGCTTCCCAAGGCACCCCCATTTATGGAAAATACGGCGCTCCGCAGGGCCCCCGGCCCCTATTCGCCCATAGTGTAATGGTAGCACGCCAGATTCTGACTCTGGAAATTGAGGTTCGAGTCCTTGTGGGCGAGTTTTTGAACTCCAATACCCCCATCGGAACTCTGTTGTGAGCGGATATCCTTCAATGATTCGCGGTCTGTGGCCTTTGTCGCTGAATCCCCAATGACGCACATTCGGGCGTGATCAATCTAGAGATAATGTCACGTTTTCATATCGAGCTTCCATAACAACCTTAGTAGTTTGTTTGTATCCGCCGCCGATCGGCGGCACCTATTCGTGTTGTGGTGTTAGGCTGTATTTCTGTTGAGTTTATAGGAGCGTAAGACAGCGATGGGTTTATTCGGTCCCAGTCAAAGTAACTTTACTATTCCCGCGTCGCTCAACGATGAAAGATTCAAGTCTACCGCGG
>JBGTBK010000215.1:0-2441 GCA_041749355.1 Sandaracinobacter sp.
TGCGGCCTGGCTGGCGTTCGCGACCGACCCGCGCTGGACCAACCGCGCCAATGTGGCGGCCTATGCGCCCTGGCTGAAAGCCCGGGACGGCATGCTGGTTCCGCCGAGCGGAGCCGTCGCCGGTGCGATCGCTACATCCGAGCGGGAGCGGGGCCTGTGGCGGGCGCCTGCCAACATCGCAATCGACGGAACGCCCGCCTGCCCGTTCGTCGAGGCACAATGGCGGCCGCTGGTGGAAGCGGGGCTGAACCCGCTGCGCAGCCTGCGCAGGGCAACCCGCATCTGGGGTGCGCGCACCTTGGCCGCAGCGGAAGGCGACCCGGGCACGCGCTATCTGAACGTCAGGCGGCTGTCGCAGGCCATTGCGCAAGGGGTGCAGCAGGGCGGCGGCTGGGTCGTGTTCGAGCCGAACGACGAGCCCTTGTGGGCTACGCTGCGCGGCCAGGTCGAGAACTTTCTGCACGCCCTGTGGCGGGCGGGTACCTTTGCGGGCCTCACCGAGGCAGAAGCATTCTTGGTGCGCTGCGACAGGACGACCATGACACAGGCGGACATCGACGCCGGGCGCGTGGTGATGCTGATCGGTTTTGCGCCGCTGAAACCGGCAGAGTTCGTGGTGCTGCGCATCGGCCTGTGGTCGGCAGACGCTGCATGACCGGGATGGGCTGGCCAGAAGTGGCTACGGCCGGGCTTGCGCTGCGGGGCGTGGAGGAAGCGACCAGCTATGGACGGCCGGCGCTGAAGGTGCGGGGCAAGGCCTTTGCGGTTGCGGGGAAGACCGACGACCATTTCGTGCTGATGCTGGCGCTGGAGCGCGTCGAGCTGCTGATGGAAATGGAGCCGGAGCTGTTCTTCCAGACACCGCACTATGTGGGCTGGCCGGCGGTGCTCGTGCGCTATGGGGCGCTGCCGGCGGCCGACCTGCCGGCGCTGCTGCAGGAAGCCTGGGCGCAGAGGGTGCCGAAATCGTGGCTGAAGGGCTGAGCTTCGACCGCTTCGTCGGGATCGACTGGTCGGGCGCGAAGGGGGTTCGGCACAAGGGGATCGCGGTTGCGGTGGCTGAGGCCGGAGACGCAGCGCCGCAGCTTGTCGCGCCACCCTCCCCTGCCGGCTGGGCGCGGGGCGAGGTTGCCGCGTTTCTGGAGGGCCTGCCCGGGCGCGTGCTGGCCGGGTTCGATTTCTCCTTTGCGCCGCCCTATGTGGCGCGGGGGGCTTATTTGCCGGGCGTGGAAACGGCCGAGGATGGGCCGGGTTTCTGGGCCCATGTCGATGCGGTGTCGGACGATCCGGATTATGGCGCGGCAGGCTTCATGGCGGGCGCTGCCCGGCCGCATTTCTGGATGGGCGCGGCCGATGGGCGGAAGGCCGGGTTCCTGCACTGGCGGGTGTGCGAGCTGGCCTTCAATGCCGAGGGCGGTGGCAAGGCCTCGACCCTGTTCGACTGTGTGGGGGCAGCGCAGGTGGCCAAGGCGAGCCTGGCGGGGATGCGGGTGTTGCACCGGCTGCGGCAGAGCTTTGCCATCTGGCCGTTCGATCCGCCGGGCCCGCGGACTGTGGTCGAAATCTATGGCCGGGCGATGCTGCGCCATGCCGGCGGGCGGGGGCTGAAGATCCGGGACGGCGCAGCCCTGGATGCTGCGCTGGGGGCGCTGGAAAGTGCACCCTTCGAAGGCGCTGCTGTGCTGAACGACAACCAGACCGACGCGCTGGTGACGGCGGCGGCACTCAGGCGGCTGGCGCCCGATCCGCGCTGGTGGGCGCAGGACGGGCTAACCCCTGCGGTTGCGCGGACCGAGGGCTGGACCTTCGGCATCGGTTGAGCCCCGGTTGCAAAAGGCGGCCGGCAATGCCTATGCAGCCCTTGTGAACAGCTTCCTTCTTGTCGGCCTTGGCGGCGCAATCGGCGCGATGTCGCGCTATGGCATCGGGCGCATTCTGGGGGCCACACCCTTCCCCTGGGCGACGCTTGCCGTGAATGTGGTGGGCGGCCTGCTGATGGGTCTGCTGGCCGGCTGGCTGGTTGCGCGCGAGGGGCAGGAGCCACTGCGGCTGTTCCTGGGCGTGGGCATTCTGGGCGGCTTCACAACCTTTTCGGCCTTTTCGCTGGAGACGATCCTGCTGGCGGTGCGTGGGCACCCGGGGCAGGCGATAGCCTATGTGCTGGCCTCTGTGATCGCGTCGGTCGGGGCGGTTGCAATCGGCTTGTGGCTGACGCGGGATCTGCTGGCATGAGTGGCCGCGGAAGCAAGGCTGGGACTAAGTCCCAATTCCAGGCGCGGCTGGCGTGAGCAAGGATTTCACCATCACGTCGGACGACGACGGCATCCGGGTGGACCGCTGGTTCAAGCGGCACATGGCCGAGGTGAGCTTCAACCAGGTGAGCCGCTGGGCGCGCACGGGGCAGTTGCGGCTGGACGGCGCGCGGGTGGGGCCCGGCGACC
>JBGTBK010000216.1:0-6520 GCA_041749355.1 Sandaracinobacter sp.
GGCGCTGGCTGGCTTCGCAGGGCGCAGGCGCGCAGGCCGAGCGGATTGCCGCCGAGGTGCTGGCTGTGCTGGAAGACCCGGCGCATGCAGCGCTGTTCGGAAGCCAGGCGCTGGCTGAAGCCCCGGTTGCGGGGCTGGTGCAGGGCCAGGCGATTGCCGGAATCGTCGACCGGCTGCTGGTGGAGCAGGACCGCGTGCTGGTCGTCGACTTCAAGACCGGCCTGAAGGTGCCGGCCGGCCCGGCCGACGTTGCCCTTGCGCACCGGCGCCAGATGGCGGCCTATGCGGCGGTCCTTGCCCAGGCTTTCCCGGGCCGGCGCGTCGAGGCCGCGCTGCTCTACACGGCAGCACCCAAGTTCCTCTTGCTGGCCGACAAGGACATGGCAGGCCTTCTCCCGCTTGATTGAACGGCCGGCGTGGCTATGTCAGGCGCAAAGGAGACTGTTTCGATGGCGACCGTGAAGGTGACCGATTCCTCGTTCGAGGCCGATGTGCTGCAGAGCGAAACCCCCGTGCTGGTGGATTTCTGGGCGGAATGGTGCGGCCCCTGCCGCATGATCGGCCCCGCGCTCGAGGAAATCTCCGAAGAGCTGGCCGGCCAGGTGACGATCGCCAAGGTGAACATCGACGACGAGCCCGAGTGGGCCTCGAAGTTCAACGTGCGCTCGATCCCGACCATGCTGATCTTCAAGGGCGGCGAACTGGTCGCCCAGAAGCTGGGCGCCGAGCCCAAGTCCGCCCTGAAGAAGTGGGTCGAGTCCTCGCTCTAGGCGATCAGCCCGGGCGCACGATCTGCCCGATCCGGGGGAAGTGCACCGCGACCGTGCCCACCTCCGGGTGATCACGCAGGATGGTGATGCGCCGGTCGGTCAGCACCGCCAGCCGGCCGGCCGATGGCGGGTCCTGCGTGCCTTCCTGCGACACCAGCACGGGCTGACCCGCCGAAAAGCCCGAGCCGGCAGCCACGTCGGGCGTCACCTGCGGCTCGGCGGTCCGGGCTGCCGCGATTGCGGCCTCGGTGTCCATATCCTGCGGGCGGCCATGGCCGATCTGTGCTACCCGGGCGATCCAGCGCCCCAGGTTCGGGCGGCTGGCCGTCAGGTGCGCAAGGTCTCCGCCGCTGCGGGCGCCCTGGAACCACATGAGCTGGTAATGGGCGAAATCCCCATGGCCCGGCGCGTCGCCGCCAAGGAAGGCGCGGCCGTCCGACAGGGTCGCTTCCAGCAGCGCAAGCAGGGCATGGAACTGCCCGGCCAGATGCGGCGCTGCGGCCTGAAAGGCGGCTGGCTTCATCCCGAAGCGCGCCTCGCGGTCGGCCCAGAAGGCCTCCATGCCCGGCGCCGGCGGGCCACCCATGGCTGCGCCCACCGCCCAGAAGAACACCGGCCCCTGCGCCAGCTGGGCCAGCAGCCGCTGCCCCTGGCCCATCGGGGCCGGGAACAGCGACGGCGCGGGGTGGGCGGCCTCCAGTGCGTCGATGCCGGTGGCCGTGTCGCAATAGATGTCGGCGCCATGCTGCAGCACCGGGATGCGCACATAGCCGCCGGTCAGCACCTCCAGCCGGGGCTTGGGGCAGATCACCGGCTGGGTGACGGACCCCCAGTCCAGCCCCTTGAGGCCCAGCGCAAGACGCAGCAGCTCGGCCCAGGGGGAGGTTGGATAGTGGTGCAGGATGAACATGTGTCGCCCCCGTATCATATGTTTCGAAAACGAAACAAGTCATTGAGATGACTGTGGATTTCACAAATAGGTAAACAACAGGAAACCATAACGACACCTCATGGGAGCCAATGTGCGTGTGCTTAACAGAGGGAGCAAGCACATGATTCGCACAGTTACCATTGCAGCGCTGCTGGCCAGTGCCGCCACAGCAAATGCCGCCTACAGCTGGAATTCGCCCGCGCAGAACATGATGACCCCGTCGCGTCCGGGCTGGAGCTATGACGCGCTGGTCACCATCGGCGAGGGGCTTCCCGATGGATTCCAGCCGGTCGGTATCCCTGACGGCATCGGTGCCTACAAGCTGAACGCCACCACCATCCGCGCTTTCGTCAATTCCGAAGTCGGCGCTTCGCAGGGCTATGAATATTCCTTGGCCAACGGCACCACGCTGAAGGGCTCGCGGATCAGCTATTTCGACATCGACAAGAAGTCGAAGTCGGTCGTCGCCGCCGGTCTTGCCTACACGAAGATCATCGGCCGTGACGGGTTCGACCTGACGACCAGCGGAAACGGCATCCAGCGCCTGTGCTCGGGCGCCCTGTTCGAAGCCGGCCAGTTCGGCGGCCGCGGCCTCGTCGACCGGATGTACATGGCGGGCGAGGAAACCGGCAACGGCACGCAATATGCCCTCGATCCCAAGACCGGCACGCTGCATGCGGTGCCCTGGATGGGCCGCGCCGCCTGGGAGAATGTGGCCGAAGTCGACACCGGAACTGCCGACAAGGTGGCCTTCCTGATCGGCGACGACACCAACGGTGCCCCGCTCTACCTCTATGTCGGCAACAAGAAGGCCGGCGGTGAGTTTCTCGAGCGCAACGGCCTCGCCGACGGCAAGCTCTATGCCTGGAAGTCGGACACCGGTGAAACCGGCCCCTCGGGCTTCAACGAAGCCAATGGTGCCAGCCGTGCGGGCGAATGGGTCGAAGTGACCGTCTACGACAAGACCAAGGCGGGCACGCCCGGCTTTGATGCGCTCGGCTTCGCCGACCAGAGCACGATCACGACCGAAGCCAAGACCAAGGGCGCGATGGGCTTCTCCCGCCCCGAGGACGTCGCGACCAACCCGGGCGACGGCACGCTCGTGGCGCTTGCCTCCACCGGCAGCGGCTTCGATGGCGGCGCCGACACCTGGGGCACGGTCTACACCATCGACATCGACTTCGATGCCGATGGCAACCCCACCGACGGCAAGGTCTCGATCGTCTACAACGGCAATCTCGACCCCAACCGCGCGCTTCGCAGCCCGGATAACCTCGACTGGAGCGGCGATGAGACGCTGATCATCAACGAGGATCGCTCCACGAACTGGACCGGCACGCCCAATACCGGCGAGGCCAGCATCCTGCTGGTCGACATGGAGGGCAATGTGACCCGGATCTTCGAAATGGACCGCACGGCCGTTCCGTTCGGCCAGACCGACTCCAGCCCGACCGATTTCGGCAACTGGGAGTCGTCGGGCATCCTCGACATCTCCGCCTTGTTCGGTCGTCCTGATGGCCGCTACTTCCTTGCCGACGTCCAGGCGCACAGCATCAACCTCGGCTCGACCAACCTGGTGCAGGGCGGCCAGATCGCCTTCATCACCTCCAATGTTCCCGAGCCCTCGACCTGGGCAATGCTGATCGCCGGCTTCGGGATCGTCGGCTTTGCAGCCCGTCGGCGCCGCAAGGGCGTTTCCGCCGTTTCTGCCTGACCCTCACCTGTCTCGGGCCGCATCCTCGGGTGCGGCCCGAATTTTCTCAGCTGCGATAGTCGGCGTTGATGCTGATGTAGCCGTGCGTCAGGTCGCTGGTCCACACGGTGGCGCGACCGTCGCCGATGCCGAGGTCGACTGCGATGTCGATCTCCTGGCCCTGCAGATGGGCTGCAACGGGTGCCTCGTTGTAGCCGTCTACAACCATGCCGTTGGCGGCCACTTCCACCCCGCCGAAACGGATCGACAGCAGGTCGCGTTCGGCCGGCTCGCCGGCCTTGCCAACCGCCATCACCACTCGGCCCCAATTGGCGTCGCCGCCGGCGATCGCGGTCTTCACCAGCGGGGAATTGGCGATCGACAGGCCGATGCGGTGGGCGCTCCGGTCCGACGTCGCGCCCGACACCCGGATCTCGACGAACCGGCTCGCCCCCTCGCCGTCGCGGACCACCAGCTGGGCCAGTTCCCGCGCCAGATCCTCCAGCGCGGCTGCAAAGGCATCGGCGCCCGGGCTGTTCGCATCGACCAGCTGTGAATTGCCCGCAGCGCCCGTTGCAAAGGCAAGAACCGTGTCGGACGTCGATGTGTCGCCATCGACGGTGATGCACGAGAAGGTCCGGCTGTTGGCCTCTTCCAGAAGCGTTTGCAGCAGCGGCGCCGACACGGCCGCGTCGGTCACGATGAAGCCAAGCATCGTTGCCATGTCGGGCGCGATCATGCCCGAGCCCTTGATGAAGCCGACCAGCCGGGCCCGGCTTTCCCCCAGCATCACCTCGCGGCTTGCCGCCTTGGGGAAGGTGTCGGTGGTGCCGATGGCCCTGGTCACGTCCAGCCAGCTGGCCGTGCCGAGCGCTGCATGGGCCGCGCAAACACCGGCGATTGCCTTGTCTGCGGGCAGCGGAACCCCGATCACGCCTGTCGAGGCCGCGAACACCTCGGCCGGCTCGCAGCCGATCAGGTTGGCGGCTTCGGCCACCTGGCGCGCGCAGGCGTCTGCCCCACGCACGCCGGTGAAGGCGTTGGAATTGCCGGCATTCACCACCAGACCGCGCGCGGTTCCCCAGGGGAGGTGGCGGCGGCACAGCTCGACTTCGGGCGACGGGCATTTCGAGCGCGTGGTGACTCCTGCCACGCTTGTGCCGGGCGCGAACACCAGCAGACTCACATCCGCCCTTGTCCACGTCTTGTAGCCGGCGGTCGCCGTGCCGCGCGTGCAGCCGGCGATTTCGGGAAGATCGGGAAAGGGGCGAGCAAGGGGGGATGTTTCTGCCATGTCAGCGGTGGCTTAGCCTGCCCGGGGGCTTGCGAAAAGCCGCACTTGCGGCAAATGCAGCCCCGCCATCGTCTGCCGCCGCAATTGACGCTGTGCCCCCCGCTTCCTATTTGACGCTTCGCAAAAGGCTGCAGCGACACGCTGCGGCCTGTCCGTTTTCGTGAAGGCTCCCCATGCTTGGCTTGAACAAGGTCGCCAAGGCCATCTTCGGGTCGTCCAACGACCGCTATGTGAAGTCGCTGCAGCCGATCGTCCGGCAGATCGCAGCGCTCGAGCCCAAGTACGAGGCGCTGAGCGACTCCGAACTTCAGGGCCAGACCGCCCTGTTCCGCGAACGGCTTGCCAATGGCGAGAAGCTCGATGCCCTGCTGCCCGAGGCATTCGCGACCGTTCGCGAAGCCTCGAAGCGGGTGCTGGGCATGCGCCA
This sequence comes from Sandaracinobacter sp., assembly GCA_041749355.1. Classification (GTDB taxonomy): domain Bacteria; phylum Pseudomonadota; class Alphaproteobacteria; order Sphingomonadales; family Sphingomonadaceae; genus Sandaracinobacteroides. Next base: position 5,116 of record JBGTBK010000216.1, read on the forward strand.
TTTCGACGTGCAGATGGTTGGCGGAATCGTGCTTCACCGGGGCGAGATCGCCGAAATGCGCACCGGCGAGGGCAAGACCCTGGTTGCCACGCTGGCAACCTACCTCAACGCGCTGGAAGGCAAGGGCGTCCACGTCGTCACCGTGAACGACTATCTCGCCAAGCGCGACAGCGAGTGGATGGGCCAGCTCTACAAATGGCTCGGCCTGTCGGTCGGGGTCATCATCCCCAACATCCACGAAGTCGAGCGCCGCACGGCCTATGCCGCCGACATCACCTACGGCACCAACAACGAATTCGGCTTCGATTATCTTCGCGACAACATGAAGTATGACCGCTCGCAGATGGTGCAGCGGCGCTTCAACCACGCCATCGTCGACGAGGTCGACTCGATCCTGATCGACGAGGCCCGCACGCCGCTGATCATCTCGGGCCCGACCGACGACAAGACCGACCTCTATCGCTCGGTCGACCTGATCGTGAAGACCTTCCGCGCCGAACATTATGAGCGCGACGAGAAGGGCAAGTCGATCATCCTGACCGAGGAAGGCACCGAGTTCGCCGAGCGCGCACTCGAGGAGGCAGGCCTTCTGGAAGGCGCGAACCTTTACGATTTCGAGAACACGCAGGTGGTCCACCACCTGAACCAGGCGCTGCGAGCGGTGCACATGTTCCGCCTCGACACCGACTATATCGTCCGCAACGGCAAGGTCGTCATCATCGACGAGTTCACCGGCCGCATGATGGACGGGCGCCGCTGGTCCGACGGTTTGCACCAGGCCGTCGAGGCCAAGGAGGGCGTTGAAATCCAGCCCGAGAACCAGACGCTGGCCTCCATCACCTTCCAGAACTATTTCCGCCTCTATCCCAAGCTTTCGGGGATGACCGGCACGGCGCTGACCGAGGCGCCCGAATTCTACGACATCTACAAGCTGAACGTGGTGGAAATCCCCACCAACCTGCCTGTCAGCCGGCAGGACGATCAGGACGAATTCTACAAGAACGAGGCCGACAAGTTCGCGGCCATCGTGAAGGCGATCAAGGAAAAGGCCGCGATCGGCCAGCCGGTGCTGGTGGGCACGGTTTCCATCGAGAAGTCGGAAAAGCTCTCGGGCTTCCTCACCCAGGAGGGCGTCGCCCACTCGGTGCTGAACGCCCGCTACCACGAGCAGGAAGCCCATATCGTCGCCCAGGCCGGCCGCCTTGGCGCCGTCACCATCGCCACCAACATGGCCGGCCGCGGCACCGACATCCAGCTCGGCGGCAACATCGAGTTCCGCACCGAGGACGAGTGCCTGCACAAACCGCCAGCAGCGAGGATGATGGCTACCTGCTGAGTTACATCTACGACGCCGGCGAGGATTCCAGCCACCTGGCCATCCTGAATGCGGCCAATCTTGCAGACG
>JBGTBK010000217.1:0-2342 GCA_041749355.1 Sandaracinobacter sp.
CACGTCCGAACCAGCATCCGCCCAAGCCCCGCGCATCGGCCTCGTGCTCGGCGGCGGCGGCGCCCGCGGCTTCGCCCATGTCGGCGTGCTCCAGGTGCTCGAGGAAAACCGCATCCCCGTCCACGCCATCGCCGGCACCAGCATGGGCGCCGTCGTCGGCAGCCTCTACGCCCAGGGCAAATCCGCCAGCGAGCTCACCGCGATCACCGCCGAAATCCCCTGGACCACCGTCTTCGACGATTCCATCCCGCGCGACCGGCTCAGCTATCGCCGCAAGCGCGACGAGCGCGACGTGCTGATCGATTTCCGCATCAGCTTCGACGACAAGGGCCTGGTCCTCCCCAAGGGCGTCCTTCGCGGCCAGGACCTGTTCCTGACGCTCGCCGAATATCTGGCGCCCGCCCGCAGCACCGAGGATTTCGACCAGCTCGCAATCCCCTTCCGCGCAGTCGCAACCGACATCGAAACCGGCACCGCCGTCGTGCTCGGCACCGGCGACATCGCAACCGCCGTCTTCGCCTCGATGGCGGTCCCCGGCGGCCTTCCTCCGGTGGAACGCGACGGCAAGCTGCTGGTCGACGGCTTCGTTGCCGACAATGTGCCGGTCGACGTCACCCGAACCATGGGCGCTGACCGGCTGATCGTTGTCGATGTGGGCACTCCGCTGCGCACGCGCGACCGGCTGACCAGCTTCGTCTCCGTGCTCGATCAGATGCAGCTGCTGCTGGGCCGCGACAGCGTGGAACGCCAGATCCGGTCGCTCAGCCCGCAGGACGTGCTGATCCGCCCCGACCAGCCCGACATCGGCTCCACCAGCTTCGAACGCGGCGCAGACGGCATCGCAGCCGGCCGCGCGGCGGCGCTCGCCATGCTTCCGCAGCTCAAGGCCTATTCCCTGTCGGAAGAGGCCTGGAAGGCCCATCTTGCCGCCCGCGACGCCCGCGCGCCACGCTACGCCCCGACAATCGAATTCGTGAAGATCGAAAACCGCTCCGACATTCCCGACGCCCAGATCGACAAGCTGGTGACAGCGAAACCCGGCCAGCCGCTCGATGCCCGGCAAATGACAAAGGATCTGCAGGAGGTCTATGCGCTCGGCGGATTCCGCGCCGTGCGCTACGGGGTCGGTACCACCGAAGGGCTTCCCGGCGAAGGCGTCACCATCCTGGCAGAAGGCGACCCCACGCTTGCGAACTGGCTGCAGTTCGGCCTTGGGATCAGCACCGATTTCAACCGCAACTCGGCGCTCCGCATCGGCCTTGCCTACACCGACCGCAACTTCCTTGGCACCGGCGCGGAATGGCGCACAGACGTCCGGGTCGGCACAAACCTCCTGTTCGAAACCGGCCTCTACAAGGAATCCGGCCAGTTCTTCACCGAAATCACCCCCTATTGGTCGCGGGTCGACACCGTCCTCTACCTCGATGGAGACGCGCTGGCCGAAGTCCGCGACGCCCGCTTCGGCGCCCGGCTGGACGCCGGCAAGCTGTTCGACAAGTGGGGTGAACTCCGCCTGGGTGTGAACTGGGCAGCCGTCGACCTCGACACCACGGTCGGGGCACCGATCATCGGCAGCATCGAGGGCCTGACAGACGCCTCGCTGCGCGCCCAGTTCACGGCGGACACGCTCGACGACATCGGCTTCCCAACCAAAGGGCTGTTCACGCGGGTGGGCTTCACCCAGCATGTGAAGGTGCTTGGCGGAGACCTCGACTATGGCGCCTTCGACGCCGAGCTGTGGCAGGCAATCACCTGGGGCCGCAACACGATCCTGCTTTCGGGCGAAGTCGGGCTCACCACCGACGGCGACGGGCGCTCGCTCGGCGATTTCCGCCTCGGCGGCTTCCTGAACCTGTCCGGCCTGGAACCCGAAGAGCTGATCGGACGCCACAAGCTGCTGGGCCGGGCTGTCTTCTATCACCGCGTGTCGGAACAGGCGCCGATCGTGAACCTGCCGCTGTACTTCGGCGGATCGCTGGAAGTCGGCAACACCTTCACGTCCCTCGACGATGTGAGCTTCGGGTCGCTTCGCACAGCCGGCAGCCTGTTCGTTGCCGCCGACACGCCGCTCGGCCCCTTCATCATCGCCGGCGGTCTCGCCCGCGGAAACGGCGCGCTCTACCTGATCCTCGGCCGCATCTTCTGAATCCCGAACCGCACACCCAGCCCCAGAGGCTTGCCGCCGGGTGCTGTATACGGCCATAACCATCGGCCATGCGCCGCCGCACTGTTCTTGCCCTGCCCCTGCTCGCATCCGGCCCGCTTCTTGCGCGGCCCGTGCCGACCATCGCGGCGGCTGCCAGCCTGCGCTACGCCCTCGAAGAGGCGGCCGCCGCCTTCAC
>JBGTBK010000218.1:0-2891 GCA_041749355.1 Sandaracinobacter sp.
GGCCCTTGAGCTCTTTCAGACTGGGCATTTCTTCAGCTTTCCAACGACTTCATCTCGACAAGGACCGGCGCACTTTCCAGCCAGCCCTCGTACTTGGTGAAGACCTCTCTAGTGTATTCCTGCGAATGGTGGTGATCGAACGCGGCGCGGTCGGTCCATTCCTCGAAAATCATGATCGTGCTCGACCCATCCGTAGCGCGGCGCGGCTCAAATGCCACGCAGCCCGCTTCGGCCTGTGTTGCCGGAACGATGGCGGAGACTGCTGCGCATGCCTCCTCCATGTGTTCAGGCTTGACCCGGATGGTCGCAAGGTAGGTGAGCGTCATGGCTTGGCCAGTTACGCAAACTGCTTGGCGAAAGCCTGAAGCGCGGCCTTGGTCTTGTCCGCCACTTCGCCTTCGAACTTCTTGCTGGTGCGGATTTCGGTCAGCACGTCGCCGTGTTCGCGGCGCATGAAGTCGAGCATCTGGCTCTCATACTCGCCCACGCGCTTCACCGGGATGCTATCGAGATAGCCATTGGTGCCGGCATAGATCGACACGGTCTGCTCTTCGAACGGCATCGGCGAGAACTGCGCCTGCTTGAGCAGCTCGGTCAGGCGCGCGCCGCGGTTGAGCAGCTTCTGGGTCGAAGCGTCGAGGTCCGAACCGAACTGCGCAAACGCCGCCATTTCGCGGTACTGCGCCAGATCGAGCTTCATCGAGCCTGAGACCTTCTTCATCGCCTTCGTCTGCGCGGCACCGCCCACACGCGACACCGACAGGCCGACGTTGATCGCCGGACGGATGCCCTGATAGAACAGGCCGGTTTCCAAGAAAATCTGGCCATCAGTGATCGAGATCACGTTGGTCGGGATATAGGCCGACACGTCGCCCGCCTGCGTCTCGATGATCGGCAGCGCGGTCAGCGAACCGTGGCCGTTGTCTTCGTTCATCTTCGCCGCACGCTCGAGCAGGCGGCTGTGGAGGTAGAACACGTCGCCCGGATAGGCTTCGCGGCCCGGAGGACGGCGCAGCAGCAGCGACATCTGGCGATAGGCCACGGCCTGCTTGGAAAGATCGTCATAAACGATCACGGCGTGCATGCCGTTGTCGCGGAAGAACTCGCCCATCGCGCAGCCGGTGTAGGGCGCGAGGTACTGGAGCGGGGCGGGCTCTGAAGCGGTCGCGGCGACGACGATGGAATACTCCATCGCGCCGTTTTCTTCGAGCTGCTTGACGATCTGCGCCACGGTCGAACGCTTCTGGCCGACCGCGACATAGACGCAGTAAAGCTTCTTGCTCTCGTCGTCGCCCGCGTTCGGGCCCTTCTGGTTAATGAAGGTGTCGATCGCGACGGCGGTCTTGCCGGTCTGGCGGTCGCCGATGATCAGTTCGCGCTGGCCGCGCCCGACCGGGATCAGCGCGTCGCTGGCCTTCAGACCGGTCGACATGGGCTCGTTGACCGATTTGCGCGGGATGATGCCCGGCGCCTTGACGTCGACGCGCGAGCGCTGCGTCGCCTTGATCGGGCCCTTGCCGTCGATCGGGTTGCCAAGGCCGTCGACCACGCGGCCGAGCAGGCCCTTGCCGACGGGAACGTCGACGATGGTGCCGGTGCGCTTGACGGTGTCGCCTTCCTTGATGCCCGTGTCCGAGCCGAAGATGACGACGCCGACATTGTCGGCTTCGAGGTTTAGCGCCATGCCCTTGATGCCACCCGGGAACTCGACCATCTCGCCGGCCTGGACCTTGTCGAGGCCATGGACGCGGGCGATGCCGTCGCCGACCGAGAGGACCTGGCCGACTTCCGAAACCTCGGCTTCGGTGCCGAAGCCCGCGATCTGGTCGCGGATGACGCGGGAAATTTCCGCGGCGCGGATGTCCATGCTCAACCTTTCATTTGCTGACCCAGGCGCGAAAGCCGGGTCTTGATGCTGCTGTCGATCTGTTCGGAGCCGATGCGCACGACGAGGCCGCCGAGGATGGAGGGGTCGACGGTGACGTCGACGGCCATCTCGCGGCCGGTGCGGGCCTTCAGCTTGGCTTCCAGCGCCTTCTTCTGGGCGGCTGTCAGCTTGTGGGCGGCCGTGACCTGCGCCGTCGTGGTGCCCTTCCAGGCCGACAGCATGGTCTCGAACTGGCGGATTACGGCCGGCAGGGCCGCAAGCCGGCCGTTCTCGGCCAGCACGCCGAGGAAACGGGTGACGAGGTCAGAGAGGCCCATCGCGCCGGCGAGCGCCGCGATCGCCTTGCCGGCGTCTGCGCGGCTGATGCCCTGGCTGGTGGTGAGGAGGCGCAGATCGGCCGATTCGGCCAGCGCCGCCTTCAGGCTTGCGAGGTCTGCTGCGGTCGCATCGAGCGCCTTGGTGCCCTGCTTGCCTTCCTGCGCAAGGTCGAAAAGGGCAGCCGCATAGCGGCCGGGAAGGCCGGCTGCTGCCACAGACACGCGCATGTTCGTCAGATCCACCAACAGCCTCTTGTCTCTGTTTGCCGGCGCCAGCCCGTGGGGGGCCTGCAGGCAGGAAATGCATAAGCCCGCTCCATGCCGTTCAGCCGTCCGTACAAGGAGCCGGGTTGGCAGGCGCGGGAAACAGGCAGCGGGCCGGGTGGCATGGTGCTCCCCGCCGCTTGGAGGCGGGCCCTAGCATGGGGTTTCCGGCTTGCCAAGCAGCCCGCGCCCGCCAAGTTGCACTGCAGCAAAGGGATCAGCCATGCAATGCGGGCGTTCGCCTACGCGTCAGTCCCGCCTGCGCTTCAGGATCAGATAGGCAGCGCCGCCACCACCGTGGCGGGGATGGGCCCGCCTGACAGCTGCGATGCGGGTGGAAAGCCCCTCCTCGCCGAGCCAGCGCGGAAGATCGGCGCGGATTGCGCCGCGCGACTGGCGGCCTTCCATCAGGTCGGCAGGCG
>JBGTBK010000219.1:0-2463 GCA_041749355.1 Sandaracinobacter sp.
GCGGCGGATCAGCTGCCCAAAGCTCACCGACCCAACGCCATCCGTGCGCGCCAGCCGGATCCGCGCCAACCGCTCGGGCAGCGAAAAAGGGGTCAGCGCGTCGCCCGTCACGCCTTCCGGCCGATCCGGGGCTCGGTTCCAGCCCTCAGCCGGGCAATATTCTCGCGGTGCGTCCACAGCACCCACAGCGCCAGCAGCCCGACCGCAAGGCCGACAGCGGGATAGCCCAGCCCCACCAGCACGGCCGCTGCTGCAAAGCCGCCTACCATTCCGCCAAGCGAGGAAATCCGGCTGGCCAGTGCAACCCCCAGCCAGGCCAGCGCAAAGCCAAGCCCGGCCAGCGGGTTCAGGGCAGCCGACACGCCCAGCAACGTCGCAACACCCTTGCCGCCGCGGAACTTCAGCCAGATGGGGTGCACATGGCCCGCAAAGGCGCCCGCACCTGCAAACAGCGGCGCAAACTCCCCGCCGAAGCGGCCGGCCAGCCACACGGCAAGCGCGCCCTTGCCCGCATCCAGCAACAGTGTCGCGGCCGCCACGCCCTTCTTCCCCGTGCGCAGCACATTGGTCGCGCCGATGTTGCCCGAGCCAATGGCCCGGATATCCCCTCCGCCCGACAGCGCGGTCAGGATCAGGCCGAAGGGGATTGCACCCAGAAGATAGCCGATGCCGGCCCACAAAAGATTTTCCATCACGCGTACGAGCGTAGCGCCGCTTGTCGCAGCGCCGCAAGCCGCCTCAGAACTGCCGCCGGGCCGCCAGCACCCAGGTGCGCGGCAGAAGCGGATAGCCGATCCCCAGCAGGCTCGTCGCCGGCGCATCCTCGTTCAGGCAGTTCCGGCAGGTCAGCGTCAGCAGCCAGTTGTCGTCGTCGGTCCTTATCGCAAGCCCGCCGTCCACCAGCAGGGTCGCAGGCGCACCGGGCCCCTCGTTCAACAGGTCGGTCTCGTGCGCCGATCGCCACAACAGGTCGAACGTCGGGCTGAAGATCGCACCCGATTTGGGAACTGGAATGTCCCAGCGCCCACCCGCCCCGATGGCGAAATCGGGCGCGAAGATCGGCTCGGCCGCCACCAACGCGCGGCGATACGAAACATCCTGCCAGGTCAGGTTGGCATAGAGGTTGAGCCCGTCCACAGGCCGCGCCGTCAACTCCGCCTCCAGGCCGCCGTTGCGCAGATCGCCCACCGTGCCGGCCGCGAACTGCGGGATGCCGCCGACAATTGTGGCACCGGTCGCCTGATGGTCCGACACATCCAGCAGGAAGGCCGTCAGCTTGGCATCCAGCCGCCCATCGAACCCCCGCGCGGCAATCCCGGCCTCATAGGTCCAGCTGGTCTCGGCCCGAAAGGCCTGCGCCGCCCCCGGTGCCAGCGCCCGCTCGTTCCAGCCCCCGGGCCGATAGCCCCGCGCCACATTCGCGAACAGCGCCGCAGTCCCGCCCAGCGCAAAGCTCGCCGAGGCCCTTGGAGTCCAGATGCCCGTCGAGATCGTTTCGGTGGCCCCACCATCGGCGATCCCGAAGCGCCGCTCCTCGTCGGTGTAGCGAATCCCCGCACCCAGCGTCAGCCGGCCAAGCGCCAGGGTCGCGTCGGCAAATCCGGCCAGCGCCTTCGTGTCGGTGCGCACCAGCCGGTCTGCCAGCAGGCTCAAGTCGCCGGTCGCAGTCCCGTTCTCGGCCGTCAGCAGGTCGGCCATGTCGCGGGTGCTGCTGCCATCGAGGATCTGCCCGCCCACCACATAGGTCAGCGCGCCGTCCAGCACCCGCCCAGTCAGCCGCACCTCCTGGCTTGTCTGCTGCTCACGCGCATCCGTCAGCAGCGTGAAGCCGCCATTGGCAAAGCCCCGAACGGGCCCATTCCCCAACCCCCGACCGTCGGCGAAATCCAGCCCGGACTGCTCGCGGCTGTCCCACCAGCCAGTGATCATCTCCAGCGAATGGCTTTCGCCCTTCCAGGCAATCGTCGAGGTCACCAGCGTGGTCGAGACCAGGCTTCCCAGCCGCTGCCGCGCCTTGTCCCCCGAAACGGCCACATCGAACTGCGGCACGCCGCCCAGCCGCCGCGCCTTGGTCAGCCCGGTCGTCAGGCTGCGCCCACCGCAATCGGCCGGATCGGCGGGGTTGCAGGTGAAACTGGCGATGTTCTCGCCCTTGTCTTCCACATGGGCGACCGCAAACTGCCAGCTCAACCGCTCGGTGGGGGCAACCCGTGCCGCCAGCCGGATTCCGGCCCGGTCGCGGTCGTTCACCTTCTCGTCGGTGGTCCGGTTGCGCGCCACGCCATCGTCGTCCGACACATAGGCCGACATCTTGATCGACACCGCGCCCAGCGGAACATCGACCGAGCCGCGCCCCATCTTGCGGTCATAGGCTCCCCAGCCGCCACCAACCAGGCCGCCGAACCGGTCCGACGGCGGATCGAGCGACAGCATCAGCGCCCCGCCGCTGGTGCCCCGGCCCAG
>JBGTBK010000220.1:0-1856 GCA_041749355.1 Sandaracinobacter sp.
GAGGCGGCGGCCGCGGCCTGCTGGCTGCACGGCGATATCGGGCAGCGGCTTGGCGCGGGGCTGATTGCCGAGGATCTGTGCGGGCCGGTGGTTCGGGAGTGCCTTGCGGAGTTGCTGTAGCGGCTGCGGGCCGCTGCCGCCTGCAAGACCTCAGGCGGCGGCCTTGGCTTCCATCAGCCCGTGGGTGGCGACATCGAGCGCGCGCTCCAGATCCGCGCCGCCGATGCACAGGCCGATGCGGCCGCCGATCGCGACTGCCGGGGGACCTCCGCGCTCCGAAAGGTCGTAGGGCTTGGCCCAGGCCCGGGCCATGATGGCCTGCAGGCCTTCAGCTTCGGCTTCGGGGACGAGCGCCACAAACTCGTCGCCACCCCAGCGGGCCAGCATGCCGGGCGCCGGGACTGCGGCGCTGAGCCGGGTGGCGACCTTCTGCAAAAGCGCGTCGCCCACGATATGGCCGTGGGTGTCGTTGACGGCCTTGAAGCCGACGAGATCGATGAGGATCAGGGCGCGGGGCGGCGGCATCGCGTCCCAGGCGCGCGCCAGCGCGCGGCGGTTGGGAAGGCCGGTGAGGACATCGTGGCGGGCTTCGAATTCCAGCAGGGCAAGGCGCAGGCGCAGGCGCAGGATCGCGATCGCCATGATGACGATGACGACAAGGGCAAGGAGGTGCAGCTGCTGGGCCGTCATCGTTGCGGGCGCGGGCCCGTCATCCGATGGGCTCGGTCGGATAGACGCCGAAGCCATGTTCGCGCAGCAGATAGCCCGAGCGGCCCTGCCCCTCGACCCGGCACCAGCGATCGGCGCACATCGTCACGCGCATCACGACACCGGGTTCGGCGCGCAGCACGATCGGCGAGGAGAGGTCTGGCCGGGCGCGCAGGTCACGCTGCTGGCGGGTGATCTGGATGGTGCGGTCGGTGGAGAGCATGGCGCGGTCCATCCAGCCCTCGGTGCCCTCGGCGTCGCGCACCTTGCGCCAGACATTCCATTCGCTCAGCACCTCCAGCGGGGTGCCGGGCTGCACGAATTCCCATGTGACGGGATATTCCTTGCCGGGGCCGGCGCGCATGTAGGCGCGGCCGGCGCGCAGCGAGGCGAAGCGCGGGACAGGGAGGCCGGAGCGGTATTTGACCGCGTCTTTGCTTGTCGGCCCTTCGGCCGACGGGGGCTTGCTGGTCGGCCCTTCGGGAACGGCCTTGGCGGCGGGGGCGGGCGGCGGCGCATCCTGGGCGTGGAGCGGGGCCGCGATCAGCAGGAGAATTGGCAAAAGCGGACGCATCCCATTCCCCTGCCAAGTGCCGGGCAGCCTTGCAAGACTCCGCGTCACCGGCCTAGCATGGCGCCATGCCGTCCCGCTTCCAGAAATATGACCGCAAGGTCCGTGTGACCGTCTCGCGCCGTCTGCCGCAGGCAGTTGAAACCCGAATGGCCGAGCTGTTCGATGTGGAGCTGAACTTCGCCGACACGGCGATGGGCAGGGACGCGCTGGCGGCCGCAATGGCCGACACCGACGTGTTCGTGCCGACGGTGACGGACGTGGTGGACGCCGGGCTGATCGAGGGCGCGGGCGAGCGGCTGAAGCTGATCGCGAATTTCGGGACCGGGGTGGACCATATCGATCTTGCGGCTGCCCGGAAGCGCGGCATCACCGTCACGAACACGCCCGGTGTGCTGACCGACGACACGGCCGACCTGGTGATGGCGCTGATCCTCTCCGTGCCGCGGCGGCTTTCGGAAGGGGAGAAGCTGGTCCGCGCTGGCAAGTGGGCCGGCTGGACGCCCACCGGCATGCTGGGCCATCGGATCGGCGGCAAGCGGCTGGGGATCGTGGGGATGGGCCGGATCGGGCAGGC
>JBGTBK010000221.1:0-13525 GCA_041749355.1 Sandaracinobacter sp.
CCGCCGAGCACGAGGCCGATGCGCGGGGCTTGGGCGGATGCTGGTTCGGACGTGTCGGCTGCTACCAAGGGCTGTGCGATCAGCAGCAGTGCAGCGGCAAGGAGGAGGGGTGCGAGGCGGCGGATCATCGGCGCGGACTATGGCGCGGCTGCGGTTGCAGCGCCAGCGGGAAGGGGCGGACAGGGGGCACCGGAATGGGGCGGGATGCTTGGCGATGCCCGCACTTCGGCTTAAGGAGCAGGCATGTTCGCAAGGCGCGCCATCATCGGGGGAATGGGGGCGACGCTGGTTGCGGGCTGTTCGCGCGAGGCCGGTGCGCCAGCGCCGGCCGAGGGCGGGACGGTGGAGCTGCCCTTTGCGAACGGCAGCCGACCGCTTGTGCGGTTTCCGGGCAAGCGGCCGCTGATCCAGATGACGGCGCGGCCCCCGCAGCTGGAAACGCCGTTCGGCGTGTTTGCCGAGGCCGTGGCGGACGGCAGCCTGATCACGCCGAACGACGCCTTTTTCGTGCGCTATTCGATGGGGGCGCTGCCGCTGGACCTGGATGTGGCGGCCTGGCGGCTGAAGGTGGGCGGTCATGTGGGGCGGGAGCTGTCGCTCTCGCTGGCCGAGCTGATGGCGATGCCGCGCAGCGAGATCGTGGCGGTGAACCAGTGTTCGGGGAACAGCCGGGGCTTTTCGGAGCCGCGGGTGGGCGGCGGGCAACTGGCGCATGGGGCGATGGGCAATGCGCGCTGGACGGGCGTTTCGGTGAAGGCTGTTCTGGACGCAGCCGGGGTAAAGCCGGGCGCAATCGACGTGGCATTCGACGGGCTGGACGGGCCGGTGCTGCCGACGGGGAAGGACTTCGCAAAGTCGCTGGCGGTCGACCATGCGCGGGATGGCGAGGTGCTGCTGGCCTGGGCGATGAACGGCGAGCCGCTGCCCTTCCTGAACGGCTTTCCGCTGCGCCTCGTGGTGCCGGGCTGGTTCGGGACCTATTGGGTGAAGCATCTGGAACGCGTGACCGTGCTGGACCGGCCGTTCGACGGCCATTTCATGGCAAAGACCTATCGGATGCCTAACAACGCCTGCGGCTGTGTCGAGCCGGGGACCAAGCCGGACAGCACGGTGCCGATAAGCCGGCTGCGGGTGCGCAGTTTCCTGACCAATGTGGTGGACGGGGCCGAGGTGCGTGCTGGCCGGGTGCCGCTGGAGGGATTTGCCTTTGATGGCGGGTCCGGGATTCGGCGGGTGATGGTTTCGATGGATGGCGGCAAGGGCTGGGGGGACGCCGAGCTGGGGCCTGATCTTGGGCGGTTCGGGTTTCGCGGCTGGCGCCTGCCGGTGGAGCTGGGCCGGGGCGCGCATGTGCTGATGGCGCGGGCCGAGACGATGAGCGGCGAGGTGCAGCCGATGGTGGGGACGTGGAACCCCAGCGGTTATGCGCGCAACGTGGTGGAACGGGTGCAGGTGGTGGCGACATGAAGTGGGCGGTTGGGGCCATTCTTGCCGGACTGGCGTCGGTGGTGGCGGCGCAGGCCTATAGCCTGCCGGCCGAAAAGCCCGTGGTGCTGCCGCGCGGGGCGGGCGTGGAGCTGGTGGAAGCGCATTGTTCGGCCTGCCACAGCCTGGACTATCTGACGACGCAGCCGCGCGGGAAAGGCGAGGCGTTCTGGGCGGGCAATGTGGAGAAGATGATCGACACCCACGGGGCCGAGATTCCGGAGGGCGATGCGAAGGCGATCATTGCCTATCTGGGCCGTGTTTTCGGCTGAGGCCAAAGGCGGCTGCGGCGTGGAGCCGGATTGCGCAGCAATCGTGCGAAGGCCCGCAGACTCGCCGAAGGCCCGGCCGGCGGGGCCGCGCAGCGGAACCCGACCGACGAGCGGCAAACTTGTTTGCCGCGAATTCCGTGCGCGGCGTGCCCGCAACCTTCTTTTTTCTTCAGCACTTTAAGCGGACTCGGCGGCTGTGCCGCCGGCCGCGAAACTTCACAGTTTTCACGCTGATGAGAGGACTCCCGGGTGTGCGGGCGCGCGTTGCATGGAATGGGGCCTGTAGGACAGGGGGTTTCCTGTGTGGGGGTCTCGATGGTGGAAAGAGCAATGGGAGGTTAGGCACAGATTGCGCTTGTAGGACAGTCAGCCGAAGCGGGGGGCCTGATAGTCGGGCCTCAGCCAGCGGACCTTTCCGACTGCTTCTTCGGCGGCACGTTCGGCGTTGAGGGCGACCAAGCGTGCGATGATCTCGGCGGGCGCGAGGGGCCATTGCCAGCCATAGGCGGCGGCGACGGTTGCATCGAGTTCGGCGTGGAGTTCGGCCAGGATGCCGGCGCGGGCGGCGGTTGCGGCGGGTGTGAGGGTGCCGCCGGCGCGCAGGGCTTCGACTTCGTTGTAGATGGCGGTGAGGGTGAGGACGGGGCTTTCGGCGAGGGCGGCTGTGCGGGTGCGTTCGATTTCCTCGGCAATTGTCGCGATGGCGGATGCTTGGGCGGGTGTGGCGTCGGGGAAGGGGAAAGGGTCGAATACGCGGGATTTCACGTACACGGAGTCGTTTCCGAAGCCGAGCCAACCACCGGTCACTAGCGCCCATTGGCAGTGGATACTGCTTTGCAGAATGCCTAGGTGAAGCCCGCTGTCGCTGGCGATGAGGACAGATTTATCATCGCAGATGAAGTCCACGGGTATAAACTGGAAGATTCGATGCTTTGCAGTATCCACTGTCGCAATATAGCGTGCAAGGTCAGCAATGGCGGGGCGCAGCTCGCGGCGAGGCTCGCCGAAAATCCACCAGTTTTCGCGATAGGTTGCGCGATTATTGCGATCACGTTCTGGCTTCACCGTTTCTTGAAGATACTGATATATTTCTGGGAAATCGACACGAACGTCTGATGCTGCTAGGCCGAAAAGGTCAATCACCATCTTGTCAGCCACCTGCTGTGGGGGCCTGCCGGTCAGGTCTTTTCCATTGCGATAGGGTCGGATGTGCCTTTCAAGTCCGGCGCGGCGGCCCAAACCAAGAGACACTGCCTGAGATCGCGCGACTGCAAACCCCTTGCCGTGCAGCTTTACCCCATCGTGGCAGATGCCTTCAGTTGCCCGCAGCTTGACGGTGGCAGTCACATCCACCCCGACGGACAAGTCCGCGTTGATCCGCCCGACCGCCTCGGCCGTTTCGATGCGGGGCTCGTCGGTGTCGATGCCGGCTTCGTGCGTGACCGTCAGCAGGCGGCCTTCGCGCAGCCCGCATTCTGCGACCGTCATTGCGATGCGGACGGCTGCGGCGTCCGAGGTGGCGCGGGTCCAGGGGTGGTCGGGGATGGCCATGACCAGCGACAGAGAAGCTGGACCCCGGGTCAAGCCCGGGGTGACGGTGGGGGTTGGGGTTTCGACGGCCGGGGGGGCAAGGCGGGCTTCGATCACGCGGCGGCTAAAGCTTTGGGTGATGGAGTTGGTGGTGACGAAGCCGAAGCGGCGCAAGCGGCTGCCGGGCGTGAGGAGGGCTTCGGCTGAGCGGTCCCACCATTGCATCACGAAGTCGGCGCTGGCGGGCACGCGGGGGTTGGCCTTCCACAGGGCTTCTGCATAGCCGGGGGCGAGTTTCGCGCGCAGGTCCTTGCCGCCGATGAAGGGCGGGTTTCCGACGATGAACTCAGCCTCGGGCCAGTCGCTTGGGCGGATATTGGCGAAATCGACGCTGCCGAATTCGTTCAGAGCAAGGCAGGCGTCGTAGCCGCCATGGTGGCCGAAGTTGATGGCAGCGGTCTGCTGGAGGACGGGGTCGGGAACCGCTTGCGGGTCGGCTTCGAGGCGGAAGCGCAGCCAGCCGATCCAGCAGACGATTTCGGCAATGACGGCGGCTCTGGGGTTGAGTTCGAGGCCGAGAAACTGGTGCGGCCCGACGCGCGGGGTGGCCGGGCGGCCGATCTGGGCGAGGAAATCGAGCGCCTTGGATTCGAGGCGGAGCAGCTGTTCCATCGCGACATAGAGGAAGTTGCCGGTGCCGCAGGCGGGGTCGAGAACGCGGGTGGTGGCGAGCCGATCGAGGAAGGCGGTGACGGTTGCGGCTGCCGCGTCGGTGTCGCCAGCGTCGGCCGCTTCGCGGGCGGCCCCGAGCGCCTGATCCCATTCGGGACGGAGCACCTCCATGATGGTGGCTTCGACGAGGCGTTCGACATATGCGCGCGGGGTGTAGTGGGCGCCCAAGCGACCGCGCTCGGTGCTTTCGAGGGCTTGTTCGAGGAAGGTGCCGAAGATTGCGGGTTCGACACGGCGCCAGTCTGCAGCGGCGGCGGCGGCGAGTTCGCCCTTTTCCTCGCGCGGCAGGCTGAGCACGGTTCGGTCGGCGAAGAGGTTGCCGTTGAAGTAGCGCAGACTTGTGTCGCCGTGGGGCCAGTAGCGACCGGCTGACGCGTCGCCCATGGCGCGCCAGAGGCTGTCGAGGCCGCTTCGCCAATAGTCGTCGGACTTGTTGCGGGCGTCTTCGAGGAATTTGCCGAAGGCCTTGTCGGGGATCAGGCCCACATCCTCGGCGAACATGCAGAAGAGCAGGCGCATGATGAAGAGCGAGGTTTCCTCGACCTGTTCGCCGGCTGGACGGGCCTTGAGGCTGGCGTTTTCCCGCTGTTCCTTTTCGAGCCAGGCGGCGGTGCGGGCAAGCCGGGTTGCGATCTCGCGGGTGACGGCGATGGCTTGAGAGCGTGGGTCGGCGGCGGCAGGCTCTGTCCAGATCTGGCGAAGCAGGGTCTGGACGGCCGGGTCTGCCAGTTGATCGAGGGTGATGCGGTAGCCGGCCGCGTTGGGGAAGAAGCCGTAGCCGCGGCCGTTGCCGGCCCAATCGAAGTAGATTTCGAAGGCGCGGCCGATATCGGCCACGATGAGGAACGGCGGCGTCGGGTGGTCTGACGGGAGCGAGAGGGCGTAGCCGCGCGCCTGGTCGAAGGCGTCGCGCATCAAGCGGTCGTAGCGGGCCGGTGATCTGGCCGGCGGCGCGGCGGCTCGCGCGAGCGATGGATCGGGATTGCCGAACAGGTCCAGCGGGATGGGGGCGGGTTCGGCCGGGTTTTCCGGATTGGGGGCCTTCACGCCGTCGGGCAACTGGGACTGCTTGGCTTCGAGGATGAAGCAGCCACGCTTGTAGAGATCGATGAAGCCCTTGGTGCGGGAACCATAGGGGGAGGTGTTGGCGACGGGGGCTTCGAAGCGGTAGCGGCCGATATCCTTGCCGACGCCCGGGTCCTGCCGGGGGAGATCGAGGGCGGCCATCAGGTCGATCAGGAAGGGTTGGGCGTTGGCCCGCTCGGCGCCGCCTTCGAGGTTCTGCCAGCGCTGTATGAACTCTTCGACGGTCACCTGTTTACGCTAGCGGGCGGGGATTCCGGCGGCAAGCGGGGTTCGGGGGTTGCGGGGCGGTCGGCCTTGCCCGCGTCCTGAGGTCCCGGATCAAGTCCGGGACGACGGATTCTCAGTTTGGGGCGACGGGTTCGGTTCCGGGGCGACGGAGTGAAAGAAGGGGTCAAGGGCCTGTAGGCCCTTGCGGGGGTGCAGGGGGCGGAGCCCCCTGCGTTTGGTGTTGGGGCAGGCCGGCCGTTCAGCTGCCTTCGAGCTTGAGTTCCATTCGGGACTTGCCGTCCTTTTCGCTTGCTGCGTCGCGGCCCGAGAGGAAGAGGCGGGCTGGGTCTACGGGGGTGGCGCCTTCGAGGAGGGACAGGCGGACGGCTTCGGCGCGGGCGACGCCCAGTTTTGCGAGTTCGTCGGGCGAGGGGGCGTAGGATTTGCGCAGCTCGGCCATCAGCCAGTCGGTTTCGCGCTGCTTGCGGGCCTCGCTGCTTTCCTTTTCGCCCTCCTTTGCTTCGGGCTGGGGGTATTTGGCGCTGGTCTTGAAGCGGGCCTTGTAGAGGTCTTCGAGGCGGTCGTGGCGCTTGTCTGGGTCGAGGGTGGCGAGGTCGGGTTTTTCGCCCTTCTTCACTTCCTTCGCCATGGCGGCGGCTGCGATCTTCTGGTCGGCGAGTGCCACGGCATCGAGCGTGGTGCCGGGGCCCGAGGGGATGTCGAGGCGGAGTTCGGGCTTTTCGGTGAGGCCCTTGGCGATGCCGGCGAGGTTCGAGGTGGCCTCTGACGGGACGGTCGCGGTGCCTGGCGCGAAATCGATGAACTGCACATCGTCCTTGCCGCCGAACAGGTCTCCGAGTGCGCGGAAGGGGGCGGTGAGCACCTTCTCCATCAGGTTGCCGATGATCTTCCAGATGATCGGGCCCATCTTGAAATTGGGATCGTCGAGCGTGCCGGTGACGGGGACGTCGAGCTCGATGACGCCATTCTTGTCTTTCAGGAGGGAGGTGGCGAACTTGATCGGCATCGACACCTTTTCCTTGGAGTCGGTGGCTTCGCCCCATTCCAGCTGGTCGATGACGATGTGGTGTTTCGCGTCGAGGGCGCGGTTGTCGATGGTGTAGCCGAGTTCGGTGGTGAGCTTGCCCTTGGCGATGGAGTAGCCGGCCCAGCGGCCGGAATAGGGGTTGAAGACCGGCAGCTCGATGTTGCGGAAGGCCATGTCGATGCGGGTGCGGCGGTCGTATTGGAGGGGCGTGATTTCGCCGGCGATCGTGACGGGCGAGAATTTGTCGAGGATGTAGCCGTCGAGCTTGACGGTGGCGACGGCGCGCGGGCTGTTAGAGATGTTGGAGACGGTGCCGCGCACACCCTGGATTTTCGCGCCGAAATTGGGGCGGAGCGAGAAGTCGGCGAAGTCGAGCGTGCCGCCTGTGATGTCGAGCCGTTTCACCAGCACCGGGAAGTCGGGTTCCACGATGGGGGCAGCAAGCGCTGCGCGGGCTTCGGCTGCGACGACCTGCTTTTCGGCCTCGGCCCGGGCTTCCTCGGCGCGGCGCTGGGCGCGGGTGAGCTTGGGCGGCGGCGGGGCATCGAGGGCGGGCGTTACCACCGGCTGGGGGTTGAAGGTGACGAGGCGCTGAAAGTTGACGGTGCCGTCCTGCAGGATGAGGAGGGCGCTTGCCGGTTGCACGAGGCTGACCCGCTGGATGGTTGCGCGCTTTGGTGTTGCCTCGATGCCGTCGAGCTGGAGGCGCTTCCAGGAGACGAGGTTGGAGCGCTGGTAGGTTTCGATGAGCTTCAGATTGTCGACCGAGGCGCGGCCGGTGTAGCCCATGGCCTTGGGGCCGTAGCGCAGGCGGCCGTCTGCGCTGGCGGTGCCCGAGACGATTTCGAGGCGGGGGAAATCGACGGAGTAGGGAACGCCGGCCTTGACGGGGAAGTTGGCGAGCTTGACCGCGAGGTCTGCGGACGGGCCTGCGGGGTCGACATCGCCGGACAGGGCGAAGGCGGTGTTGGTGTTGACCTTGCCTTCGACATTGACCTTGAGCGGGCCTTTGAGGCCTTCGCCGGTGCCGCGGGCGGACACGGTGAGGGGTGTGACCACCCAGCTGGTGGCGGGCTTCACGGCCTGGTCGATGAAGCGGACCTTTGCGTCGGTGAGGCTGAAGGCGCCGATGGTGGGGTTGGGGGTTTGGGCGGCGTAGGCGGTGGTCACGGGCCTGGTGGGCAGCAGCTTCAGGAGGGAGATGCCGCCCTTGCTGTCGCGGGTGATGCTGGTGTCGAGGCCGGCGAGGCGGACATCGCCCAGCGCCAGCGCGGAGGTGGCGGGATCGAGGGCGATTCCGCTGATGTCGGCGGCCTTCAAGGTCAGCGTCTGTCCTGCGGCCGGGCCGGTGCCGGCGAGCGCGAGGCCGCGGAGAGCAAGGCCCGAGACGCTTGTCGTGGTCTTCAGCTCGCCGCCTGTGGGCATTTCGGCTTCGGCCTTTACGCCTGACACGCCGAGACCCGCGAGCGAGAGGTTGGCATTGAGGGTGGCTGGGTCTGCGCCGATCTTCAGGCCGCCGATGGAGAGGGTCGGCAGCTCGGCCTTGGCCTTGAGGCCCTTGTCGCCATAGCTTGCGGCATAGGCGATATCGAGGTCGATGCTGCCGTCGTTCAGGGGCAGCGGGAGGGCGTCGCCGAGGAATTCGTGGACGCTTGTGGCTTTCAGGCGGCGGATGACGAGGCCGCCGTGGGAGGCGATGGGGGCCATCGATATTTTGCCGCGCCAGATGAAGGCCTCGTCGGCGTCGGACAGGCCGTCAAGGCGGAAGCCGCCGCCTTCGTCGCGGGTGGTGTGGAGGTTCTGCAGGCGGAAGGCGATCGGGGTGAGGCGGGTGTCGGGGCGGTTGGGCTTGCTGTGGTCTGCGAGATAGGCAGCACCTTCGGAGACCTCGAGATTGGCGATCAGCACGGGTGGGAAGGGGTCGTCATTGGGCGGCGGCATGAGCTTCAGCAGGTTGAGCTTGCCGTCGGGGCCGAGGATTGCCTTCACCTGGGGCTTTTCGAGGCGGATCTCGTCGAAGCGGGTGCTTTCGGAGAAGAGCGAGCGGCCGGCGAGATCGATGTGCAGCCGGGCGATGGAGACCATGGGATCGCGGGCGGGGATGGCGATGTCGGCGATGTCGACCTTGAGGCGGAAGGGATCGACCTTCACCTCGCCCATTGCGAGTTCCTGGCCAAGGTTTTCGCGGGTCCAGGCCTGGGCTTCGCTCTTGATCAGTTTCGGGGCCCAGAAGGTGCCGGCGGCGGCATAGAGGGCGACGAGGAGGGCGAGGACGCCCAGCAGGATGAGCGGCCAGCGCGTCGTGCGGCCGGTGGCGGCGCTGGCTTCAGTGCCGGTGGCTGCGGCAGTTTCGGTTGTCGGCTCTTGTGTCACGGCCGTTTGTCTCCTCCCCGTTTGCAGATAGCCCCCGGAGGCGGTGGATGGTCAAGGGCTGTTGGCCCGGAACGGGGCACCGGTCGGTTGCGGCGGGATTGGGCGGGGGGTGGAAGCCCCCGGCTGGCTGGTGCTAGGAAGTGCTGGAACAGCTTGGCGGAGAGAGATCATGACAGGACGGGGATTTTGGCTGGCGCTGGCGGTGGCGCCGCTTCTGGCTTTGGCGGCCTGTGCGAGCGGGCCGGACGTGCGGGCGCTTTCGGACCCGTCGGCCAATTTCAGACAGTATCAGACCTTCGGATTCAGCGAGCCGCTGGGGACGGATCGGGCTGGTTACCAGTCGATCGTGTCGCAGCAGCTGAAGGCGGCGACGCGGCGCGAGCTGGAGGCGCGCGGGATGCGCTATGACGCGGCGGCACCGCAGCTGCTGGTGAATTTCAGCGCCTCGCTGGACGAGAAGATGCGGGTGACGACTACGCCTGAGCCGATGATGGCGCCGGGATATTATGGCTATCGGCGGGGCTTTTATCAGCCCTGGCCAATGTACAGCGAGCGCACCGACGTGACCCAGTATCAACAGGGCACGCTGACCATCGATGTCGTTGATTCGGCGCGCAAGCAGCTGGTGTGGGAGGGCACGGTGACCAAGGCGCTGACGTCGAAGGACACGAAGGACGTGGGTGCTGCGATCGACGGCGCGGTGAAGGCGGCCTTTGCGAAGTTTCCGGTGGCCGCGCGCTAGCGCCGGGGCCCTGCACCCGAAAGGGGGCCTCGCCCGACCAGCCGTGGCAGTGGCAGCTCCCATGCAGCTGCTGCCGCGGCCAACCCGCTTCAGCGGGACAGGAGGTCGGCTGCGGCCTCGACGATTGCATCGGCGTCGAGGCGGTATTCCCGGTAGAGATCGGGCAAGGTGCCGGTCTGTCCGAATCGGTCGGTGCCCAGCGGGCTGACGCGGTTGCCCTGCACCCCGCCCAGCCAGGACAGGGCAGCAGGCGCGCCGTCCAGCACGGTCACCAGACCGGCACCTGACGGCAGCGCGGCAAGCAGTGTCTCGATGTGGGAGGGTTCGCGCCGTTTGCCGCGCCATTGGCGCGCGCGAGCCGCCGACCAGTCCCGATGCAGCAACGTCGGACTTGTCACTGCGAGGAGACCGAGGCCGGGCATATCCTCTGCCAGCTGGGCATGGGCCTCCAGTGCTTCGGGAAGCAGGGCCCCCATCGCCACCAGCGCGACCGGCTGGGGTGCCGTTGGGGCGATCCGCCAGTAGGCACCCTGCAGGCAGTCTTCCTTCCAGCTGTCGTTGGCGCGGACCGGTTGTTCGAGGGTGCGGGTGGAAAGGCGGAGGTAGATGCTGCCGCCGTCGTCGGCCTGCATGTGCCCGAAGGCGTGGTGCATCAGCAGCGCGAGTTCGTCGGCATAGGCGGGTTCATAGTGGGTGAGCCCGGGCTGGCCCATGGCGATGAGCGGGGGGTTGATCGACTGGTGGGCGCCGCCTTCGCCGCCAAGCGTGAGCCCGGAAGGGGTGGCGACCAGCAGGAAGCGGGCATCCTGGTAGCAGGCGTAGTTGAGCGCATCGAGGCCGCGGGCGATGAACGGATCATAGACCGTGCCGATCGGGATCAGCCGTTCGCCGAACAGCGGGGCTGCGAGACCTGCGGCCGCCAGCATCAGGAACAGATTGTGCTCGGCGATGCCGAGTTCGACGTGCTGGCCAGCCGGGTTGCCCTGCCACTTCTGGGGCGAGGGGATCTTCGCGTCGCGGAACACATCTGGCAGGTCCTGGCGGCGGAACAGGCCGCGCTGGTTCACGAAGGCGCCGAGGTTGGTGGACACGGTGACGTCGGGCGAAGTGGTGAGGATGCGCGCGGCGAGCGGGCTGTTGCCCTTGGCGAGTTCGAACAGGATCTTGCCGAAGGCGGCTTGCGTGGACTGTTCGGCCCCTTCGGGCACCGGGATTTCGGGAACTGGCAGGGGTTTCGACGCTTGGTCCGCCAGCTTGCGAGCGATCGGGGACTGGTCCACGAACGCCTTGAGCTCGGCGGCGGCATTGGCGCCGAGGCCGGCGTAAGGAGCCCATTCCTCGCCGGGGGCGATGCCGAGGCTGTCTCGAAGCCCCTCGATCTGGGAGGGCGTCATCAGCCCGGCGTGGTTGTCCTTGTGGCCGGCGAGCGGCAGGCCCTGACCCTTGATGGTGTAGGCGATGAAGAGGGTGTTGCGCTCGTCCTTGGCGGCGTCGAAGGCGGCGGTGAGCGTTTCGATGCAGTGGCCGCCGAGCGTGGTCATCAGGCGCTGCAGCGCCTCGTCGTCGTGGGACGCGATGAGCTTGAGCGCCTTCGGGTCGCCCGCGAGGTCTGTGGTGAGCCGGGTGCGCCAGGCAGCGCCGCCCTTGTAGGTTAGGGCGGCGTAGTCGGCGTTGGGGCAGGTCTCGATCCAGTCGGCGATTGCCTGCCCGCCGGGCCTGGCGAAAGTCTCGCGCTGGAGGCGGCCGTGCTTCAGCGTGACGACGCGCCATCCGCAGGTTTCGAAGATGTCGTCGAAGCGGCGGAACATGCGGTCGGCCGTGGTCGCGTCGAGCGACTGGCGGTTGTAGTCCACCACCCACCAGCAGTTGCGGATATCGTGCTTGTAGGCCTCGATCAGGGCCTCGTAGATGTTGCCCTCGTCGAGTTCGGCGTCGCCCATCAGCGCGATCATTCGGCCGGCATCAGCGGCGTTGAGCGCGCCATGGGCAATCAGCCAGTCCTGCACGAGGCTTGCGAAGGCGGTGACTGCGACGCCCAGGCCGACCGAGCCGGTGGAGAAATCGACGGGAATCGAATCCTTGGTGCGGCTGGGGTAGCTCTGCACGCCGCCGAAGCCGCGGAAGCGCTGCAACGCGTCGAGCGACTGGTTTCCGAGCATGTAGTGGATGGCGTGCAGGAGCGGGCCGGCGTGAGGTTTCACGGCGACCCGGTCGTTGGGGCCGAGCGCGTGGAAGTAGAGGGCGGCCATGATCGCCGACATGGAGGCACAGCTTGCCTGGTGGCCGCCGACCTTGATGCCGTCGGGGCTCTCGCGGAGGTGGTTGGCGTTGTGGATGGTCCAGGCGGATAGCCACAGCAAGCGCTGGTCGAGGGCCTCGAGGAGGGCGAGGCGGTCGAGGGAGTCGGTGCGGGCGGTCATGCAGCTCCATCTAGGCGCTGGCGGCGGGCTCGGCTAGGCTGGCTTTGGCGGAGGGAGAGGGCGATGCGGCGCGCAGGGGTGGTGGGGTTTGCCATGGTGCTGGTGACAGCGAACGATGCCGGGGCGATTTCGCCTGTGCCGGTTGGGCCTGCGCGGGTGCAGGTGGATGCGGCGCTGGAGCGGGCGGCGGTTGTGGAGCCGCGGGTCAACAGCATCATCGCGATGAACCCGGCGTTGGACAGAGACGTCGCGCAATATGACATGCAGGATCATGCGCGGGTGCAGAGCGGGCGGTTGGAAGATCTGCCGCTTGG
Source organism: Sandaracinobacter sp. (assembly GCA_041749355.1). GTDB lineage: Bacteria > Pseudomonadota > Alphaproteobacteria > Sphingomonadales > Sphingomonadaceae > Sandaracinobacteroides. Next base: position 12,210 of record JBGTBK010000221.1, read on the forward strand.
CGGGCTGCCGATCCTGGTGAAGGACAATGTCGATGTCGCCGGGATGGTGACGACAGCGGGAAGCCGGGCATTGGCGGCCAACCTGCGGCAGGGGGATGCGACGGTTGTCGCGCGGTTGCGGAACGCCGGCGGGATCATCCTGGGCAAGACCAACCTCTCCGAATGGGCGAACTTCCGGTCTTCGGATTCGATTTCCGGCTGGTCGGGCGTGGGGGGGCAGACGCGCAATCCGCATGCGCTGGACCGCAACCCGTGCGGGAGTTCGAGCGGTTCCGGTGCGGCGGTGGCGGCGGGGATCGTGACGGCCGCGGTGGGGACGGAGACCAATGGCTCCATCACCTGCCCGGCTGCGGTGAACGGAATCGTGGGGCTGAAGCCCACCGTGGGGCTGGTGAGCCGGACGCACATCGTGCCGATCAGCGCGTCGCAGGACACGGCGGGGCCGATGGCGGTGGACGTGGCGACGGCCGCGCGGCTGCTGACGGTGATGGCGGGGAGCGACCCGGCCGACCCTGCGACGGCCGAGGCGGATGCGCGCCGGCAGGACTATGCGGCGGGGCTGGAGGCGGCAACGCTGAAGGGGGTGCGGATCGGCGTGTTGCGCTGGGCGACCGGCTGGTCGACGCCGGTTGATGCCGCGTTCGAGCGGGCGCTGGAGACGTTGCGGCGCGATGGCGCGGTGCTGGTGGACATCAAGGACGGCCCTGACCGGCGGGCAATGGGCGCTGCCGAACTCCAGGTGCTGCTGAGCGAGTTCAAGGCCGGGGTGAACGCCTATCTGGCGACGACCTCGCCGGCGGTTAAGACGCGGACGCTGGCCAATGTGATCGCGTTCAACAAGGCGGACGAAGCGCGGTCGCTGGGGCTGTTCGGGCAGGATTTGCTGGAGAAGGCGCAGGCCACCAAGGGGCTGGATGATCCCGACTACAAGGCCGCGCGGGCGACCAGCCTGAAGATCGCGAGCGAGTCGCTGGCGAGCATGCTGGCGGGCAATTCGGTGGAGGTGCTGGTGGCGCCTTCCGCGCCGGCGGCGTGGAAGATCGACACGGTGAACGGAGACCAGGCGCCGTTTGGCGGTGCGGGCGGGCTTGCGGCGATTGCGGGCACGCCGCACCTGACGGTTCCGATGGAGCGGAAGTTCGGCCTGCCGTTGGGGCTGAGTTTCCTTGGGCCGAAATGGAGCGAGGCGCGGCTGCTGCAGCTGGGGGCGGCCTTTGAGCGGGCGCGTGGGCCGTTGGCGCCCGCATCGCTGGCTGCGGACGTGGAAGGGGCGCCACAGGTGGCGCCCCTGTTGAAGCCGGCGGTGGACTGACGGG
>JBGTBK010000222.1:0-3188 GCA_041749355.1 Sandaracinobacter sp.
GGCCAGGCGAGACCCAGGGCTGCTGCGCCGAGCAGGGCGGCAGCGAGCGAAAGGAGGGCGCCGCGGCGCAGCCGGCCGGTCGGGCGATTGGCGATCAGGCGGGCGCCGGCGACCCAGAGGAGCGGGATGAGCAGTGCCGAGGCAATGCCGACACCCTGCAGCAGGAGATCGGACAGATAGGCGCCGGGAGTGCCGAGCAAGTTGCGGGGCGCAGCCGTGGTGACGCTGTTGAGCGAGGGATCCGTCGGCGAGTGGCTGAGCAGGGTTGCGGCAAGCGCAAGGCCGGCTGCGACGAGGGCGAGGCCGGCCGTGATGCGCAGCGCGGCACGGCCGAGATCGGCCATGCGCTGGCCGAATGCAGGGCCGCCACTGGCAGGTTTGCGGCGCCAGGGCGCCCCGTCCATCAGCGATTGGTAGGTCGTGGCCAAGACACCAGCTCCTGTGGCTCGCGCGTGCACCTGCGCTGCGAAGTGCCTTGTGCCTGCACCGGAGTCAGGCGGTCAAGAGTCTGTTCCCCCTTTGTGCGCGGCTGTGGCGGGGCAGACACGGCGCGGCGTGGGGTGGGCCCGGACACCGGAGCGAAAAATGGCCCGGAACCATGGGGAGGTTCCGGGCCGAAAAGGGGAGGACTTGGGAAAGTCCCGAAGCGAGCACAGGAGCCCGAAGGCACCCGTGGATGGCTATTCAAGTGTCGTGCCAAGTGACGGTACAGGGGCATCGCTGGGATTGGTGGCAGCGGGGGCGGCAAGGGCTGCCCAAAAATGCGGCAGTTCGCGCAACTGTTCGGAGGCTTGCCCGAAAAAGCGGCAGCGGGTGCGGCGGTTCGGGGGCTTGGGGGCGGGCGCCGGTGCCGCTATCAGGAGGGATGGCCAAGACCCGCAAGACCCCGCCCGCTGTGCCCACTGCGCCTGATGTTGCGGCTTTCGACTGCATCCTGATCGGCGGAGGCCTTGTGGGGCAGACGCTGGCGCTGGCGCTGGCAGCGCACGAGCTTTCGGTGGCGGTGGTGGAGCGCGCCGATCCGGACGCGCATCTGGCGGCCGGGTTCGACGGGCGGGCGTCTGCAATTGCCTCTGCCAGTGCGCGGATGCTGCGGGCGCTGGGGTTCGGCGACCTGCTGGACGAACAGGGCTGCGCGATCCGGGCGATCCGGGTGACGGACGGGCTGGACCCGCGCTTCCTCCACTTTGACAGCGCCGAGGTGGACCCGGGCGAGCCGCTTGGAATCATGCTGGAGAACCGGGCGCTCAGGGCAGCCTTGCTGGAAAAGGTGCGGAGCGAGCCGCTGGTGACCTTGCTGGCGCCGGCCGAGGTGGCGCGGGTGGACCGGGGGATCGACCGGGCGGAGGTGGAGCTGGCCGATGGTCGGATGCTGCGGGCGCAGGTGATCCTGGCCTGCGACGGGCGCGGTTCGGGCCTGCGCAAGGCGGCCGGGATCCGGCTGGCGGAATGGCAGTATGACGGCACGGCGATCGTGACCATGCTGCGGCACGAGAAGCCGCACAGCCATGTTGCCTCCGAGCTTTTTTATTCCGACGGGCCGTTCGCGCAGCTGCCGATGACGGATTATGTGGAAGAGGGTGAAGTCCGGCACCGGTCTGCCCTCGTGTGGACGGTGCGGCGGCGCGATGCGGAAGGCGTGCTAGCCCTGAGCTCGCGGGCGATTGCGGCCGAGGCCGAGAAGCGGATGGGCGGATTCCTGGGGCGGCTGGAGCTGATTGCGCCGGTGCAGAGCTATCCGCTGAACCTGCAGCACGCCGAGCGCTATTGGGCCGAGCGGCTGATCCTGGTGGGCGACGCGGCGCACGGCATCCACCCGATCGCCGGGCAGGGGCTGAACATGGGGCTGCGCGATGTGGCAGCGCTGACCGAGGTGTTGTCGAGCTCGGCGCGGCTGGGGCTGGACCTGGGGCACCCGGACGTTGCGCGGCGCTATGAGCGGTGGCGGCGGAGCGACAATAGCAGCGTGGCGTTCGCGACCGACACGCTGGCGCGGCTGTTCGGGGTGCGGGGCGAACTGGCGACGAAGGTTCGGGCGACGGGCCTGGGGATCGTGAACCGGGTGCCGCCGCTCAGGAAGGCGTTCATGACTGTGGCGCGCGGGGAGGCTGGGGATTTGCCTCCGCTTCTTAAAGGTGAGATCGGGTGAGACCTGAAGAGCCGGCCGCAGGCACAGCCTGCGAGTCCGGCTGTCGCTGAAGAAAACGGGAAAGATGGTTGCGGGCGAAGCCCGCTAGTCGGACCTGTCGATTGGCGGACTCCGCCAATCGCAGGCCGGCCGGGCCTTCGCCGAGTCTGCCGACCAGTGCTGCGCACTGGCCGCAGCCGGCTTCGGCCTATTGCACAGTCCGATCCGATGGCGCCCCTTGCGCGAAGGCCATCAGGGTTGCGAGGGTGGAGGCGCGATCCGGCAGGCTGAGCGCCTGGAGGAGTGCCTGGCGTTCGGCGCTGGTGAAGGGGCAGACGACGGCCAGCGTGTTCACGAGGCTTTCGTCGTCGGCGCTTTTCACCGCGTCCCAGTCGGCCGAGAGGCCCTGAGCTTCGAGGTAGGACTTGAGGGTGGATTCGAGGTCGGCCCGGGCGGTGGCGGCGAGCGGCTCGGCCGGGCTCCAGTCTGACGCGTAGGGGGCGTAATCGACTTCGGCCTGGCGGTAGCTGGTGGTGGTGGGCAGTTCGCTGACCAGGCGGAAGCGGGCGAGGCCTGTGAGGGCGATGAGGAAGCGGCCGTCGCCGGTTTCGGTGTATTGGGTGATGCGGCCGACGGCGCCGATGTCGTAGAGGTCGGGCCGGTCGCCATCGGTGCGGGGCTGGACGAGGCCGATCATCTGGTCTGTCGCCATCGCGTCGCGGACCATCTCGAGGTAGCGCGGCTCGAAGATGTTGAGCGGCATGACCGCGCGCGGCAGCAGGATGGCGCCGCCCAGCGGGAAGAGCCGGACCCGGACGGGGAGATCGGACAGGCTGGCGGGCGGCTGCTTCGACATCTCAGGCGAAGAGGATCTGCGAGAGCTTGCGGCGGGTGGCGACCGACCAGGGGTCGCCGAAGCCGGCGGCATCGATGAACTTCAGAAGCTGGGCGCGGGCCTGGCCTTCGTTCCATTCGCGGTCTGCCGCGATTGCCGCCAACAGCTGGTCTGCGGCTTCGTCGCGGTTGCCCGCGGCGAACAGGGCGCTGGCGAGCTCGATGC
>JBGTBK010000223.1:0-3572 GCA_041749355.1 Sandaracinobacter sp.
GGCGCCCCACGCCTCGCCGGCCGGGTCTGCGGCGAGTCCGCGATCCAGCGCGTTGCGCTGGCCGCGGCCGCCTGCGACCTACCAGATGCCCACCCTTTCCTCTTCGGTCAGGTACAGCTTGTCGCCGGGCATCACGCCGAAGGCCTGGTACCAGGGGGCGTGGTTGCGAACGGTCTGCGGGCGGAAGTTGCCCGGGCTGTGCGGGCCGACCGTCAGCTGGCGCTCCATGGCCGCGTCGCGATACTTGGTGCGCCAGATCTGGCCGAAGCCAAGGTAGAAGCGCTGGGCGCCGGTCTTGCCGTCAAGCACGGGTGCGGGCTTGCCCTTCAGGCTCATCTGATAGGCGTCCCAGGCGATGTTGATTCCCGCGATGTCGGCGATGTTCTCGCCGAGGCTCAGCTTGCCGTTGATGCGCTTGCCGGGCAGCGGCTCGTAGGTTTCGACCTGGCGCACCAGCACGTCCGACAGCTTGGTGAAGCGCTCGACATCGGCCGGGGTCCACCAGTCGGAGAGCTTGCCGTCGGGATCGTATTTGCGGCCCTGGTCGTCGAAATGGTGGGTGATCTCGTGGCCGATCACGGCGCCGATGCCGCCATAGTTCACGGCCGGGTCGGCCTTGGGATCGAAGAAGGGCGGCTGCAGGATCGCGGCCGGGAAGACGATCTCGTTCCAGGTGGGGTTGGCATAGGCGTTGACCGTCATGGGCGTCATGAACCACTCGGAGCGGTCGATGGGCTTGCCCAGCTTTGCGAGGTCGCGGTTGAAATCGAAGGCATAGGCGCGGCGGAGGTTGCCGAGTGCGTCGCCGCGCACGACCTCGAGCGCGGAATAGTCGGTCCACTTGTCGGGATAGCCGATCTTGGGCTTGAAGCGGCTGAGCTTGTAGCGCGCGGCTTCCTTGGTTTTCGCGTCCATCCAGGCAAGGTTCTGGAGGCGCACGTCCATGGCGGCGATGATGTTCTTCACCAGCTCGTCCATCTGCGCCTTGGCTTCGGGCGGGAAGTAGCGGGCGACATAGTCCTGCCCGATGGCTTCGCCGAGTGCGCCGGTGGTGAGGTTGACCGACTGCTTCCACCGCTCTTCCTGCTGCGGCGTGCCCGACAGGGTCTTGCCATAGAAGGCGAAGGTCTCGTCTCGGAAGGCCTTGGGGAGGACCGGCGAGCTGGTACGCAGCGTGTGGTAGCGGGCCCAAGCCTTCCAGTCTTCGATCGGGGCGGTTTCGACCAGCTTTGCAATGCCTGCCAGCGCCGAGGGCTGGTTGACGTTGACCGTCTTCTCGCCCTCGATGCCGGTGATGGTGCGGAAGGCCGTCCAGTCGACGCCGGGGAACTTTGCCGGAAGTTCGGCAGCGGCGACGGGGTTGTAGCGCTTCTCGGCCTGGCGGTTCTCGACGTTGGTCCAGTGCGCGGTGGCGATCTGGGTTTCCAGCGCGACGATGCGCGCGGCATCGGCCTTCGCCTGCGCTTCCGGCACGCCGGAGAGCGCGAGCAGCTTTGCGACATGCGCCTCGTAGGCGCCCTTCTGGGGCGCGAAGTTGGGCGCCAGATAATAGTCGCGGTTGGGCATGCCGATGCCGGACTGGACCAGGCTTGCCGTCATCTTCGTCGGGTCTTTCGCGTCCTGCGAGATGCCCATGCGGAAGGGCGCGGGCCCGCCGTAGCGGTTCGCGCGGGCGATTGCCTTGGAGAGGTCAGCCCGGGTGGAGATGGCGGCGATGGCATCGAGCTCGGGCTTCAAAGGCGCGAGGCCGGCCTTTTCGATCGCGGCCTCGTCGACGAGGCTGGCGTAATAGTCGCCGACCTTGCGGCTGTTGCCGGTGGCGGCAGGGTTGCCGGCGGCTTCCTCGACGATTTTGCGGGTGCGGGCCTGGGACAGGTCGGTGAGCGTGTTGAACATGCCCCACGACGCCTTGTCGTCGGGGATGGGGGTGGTCTTGTCCCAGGTGCCGTTCACATGGGCGAAGAAATTGTCGCCGGGCTTGACGCTGGTGTCCATGCCGGCGGTGTCGACGCCGAAGGTGCCGAGCACGGGTCCGCCTGCCTTGGCGGCGGGCGCGGTTGCGGCAGCATCGGCTGCGATCGCGGGCGAGAGGGCAAGAGGTGCCGCTGCGGCAAGCAGCAGGGCAAGCGTGCGCGTGAACCCGGATCGGACTGTCATCGGTTACTCCCTGTGGTGGCCGGTGTGCCCCGGCTGTTGCGGCCTTCGGTCTCTTGCGGATGGCGCGTGCGTGGGAAAGCGCAGGGCCGGAATCAGCGGTTCTGTGCCGGCACCCAGAGGGGGTCGCCCTCGCCGCCCCTTTCGGGCCGATTCGCATGCCGCGCCATCACGAAGAGATGATCCGACAGCCTGTTGAGATAGTGGATTGCTGCAGGATTAACGGGGGCGTCGGCGGCGGCTGCAACCGCTTCGCGCTCGGCCCGGCGGACGATCGTGCGGGCCACGTGCAGGAAGGCCGACAGCGGGGTCCCGCCGGGGAGGATGAAGCTGTTGAGCGGCTCGAGATCGGCGTTCATCCCGTCGATTTCGGCTTCCAGCCGGTCGATCTGGGACTGCACGATCCGCAGGGGGGGCCATTCGGGTTGCGGAGCACCCGGGTTCCAGTCGTCGCCGGGGGTTGCGAGGTCTGCGCCGACATCGAACAGGTCGTTCTGAATGCGCACGATCATGGCGAGATGGTCGGCGCTTGCGTGCAGGCGGGCGACGCCAAGCGCGCTGTTGGCTTCGTCGGTCGTGCCGTAGGCCGCCACCCGCGGGCAGGATTTCGACACGCGGGAGCCATCGACGAGGCCGGTTGTGCCATCGTCTCCGGTGCGGGTGTAGATGCGGTTGAGCTTGACCATCAGGACCGTCCCGTCGTCAGCTGCCCGACCCTCAACTTCCCGGGCCCCGGCCCATCATCAGCATCAGCACGACGACGAGCAGGACAGCGAGCATCTGGAACTGCACGCGGCGCCACATATATTTGTTGGACTGCTCGCCGGTGATGTCCTTGCCGGACGCCATGGTGATGATCCCGCGCACCAGCACATAGCCGGTCGCAAGCGCTGCCAGCACGATGCATGCAATGATGAAGCCGTTCATGAGATTGTCCTACCAGCGCGCGGGCGGGCGCGCACCCCGATAATGGGGAGCGTTGCGCGCAGTTTGCAGGGGCGCGGTGTCGCGGGAGGGGTCAGGGCTGCAGCCAGAGGTCGGGGCCGTGCGGAGAAAGTGCTGCCAGCCGGGCGGCCAGTGCTGGGCCATCGGTGCCGGATTCGCGCAAGGCGGCAAGCGTTTCGGCTTGATCGCGCTTGGCAAGACGCCGGCCATCGGGGGCGAGCAGCAGGCGGTGGTGGTGGTAGCGCGGGGCCGGATAGCCCAGCAGCGCCTGCAGCAGGCGCTGGGTTGGGGTGGACTCGACGAGATCCCGGCCGCGAACGATGTCGGTGACGCCCTGGGCTGCATCGTCGACGACGGCCGCCAGCATGTAGCCGACGCCGATGTCCTTGCGGGCAAGCACGATGTCGCCGGCAACGGCCGGGTCTGCCGGGGTTTCGGCTTCGCCTTCGGTCCAGACGAGCGGGCCGGTGCGC